>CAMLOC010000001.1 GCA_946481465.1 uncultured Shinella sp.
GCCGGTGCCGATATCCGTCATGTCGGTCTCGATCGTCACCACGCCCTCGGCGTCGAGCGTCGCGCGCGCGCTGGAGGCCTCAACGAGATTGTCGCGGAAGGCCGCCGCGACGCCCATACCGATGAGGAGGCCGTCCTCGCGCCGCGCGGCGGTTTTCGGCCGCTCGCTCCAGCCGAAGCGCTCCGCGCCGAGCTTGAGGCAGCCGATCAGGTCGCGGTGCGAGAAGGGCCGTTCAGGCTTCTCGGGATCGACCTGCGTGTCGTTGGCGATGCGGAACGCCACCGGGTCCATGCCGAGCTTGTCGGCGATCTCGTCCACGGCAATCTCCAGCGCCATCAGGCCGGGGGCCTCGCCGGGCGCGCGCATGGAGTTTCCCTCCGGTAGGTCGAGCGTGGCGAGGCGCATGGCCGTCATACGGTTCGCGCCGGCATAGAGCAGCCGCGTCTGGTTCACCGCGACCTCAGGCTTGCCGCCCTTCAGGTCGCCGGACCAGCTTTGATGCGCGATGGCGGTGATCCTGCCGTCCCGCTCCGCGCCGATGCGAATGCGCTGGATGGTGGCGGGCCGGTGCGTTGTGTTGTTGGTCATCAGCGGGCGGGGTAGCGCCACCTTGACCGGACGGCCCGCGGCCCTCGCGCCGAGGGCCGCCAGCACCGCGTCGGCGCGCAGGAAAAGCTTTCCGCCGAAGCCGCCGCCGATATAGGGCGAGACGACGCGGACCTTGTCCTTGTCGATCCCGAGCGTCGTGGCGAGGTCGGCGCGGCACCAGTCGATCATCTGGCTCGACGTCCAGACCGTCAGCTCGTCCCCCTCCCAGGTGGCGATGGAAGCGTGGGGCTCCATCATGCAATGGGACTGGTCGGGCGTTGTATAGGTCTCGTCGAGCGTCACCGGCGCGCCCTTGAACGCGGCCTCGAAATCGCCGGCGGAAGTGTCGGGCTTCTTGGATTCCTCAGGCTTGACCGCCGCATCCATCGCCTCGTGGAGGTCGAATGCGCCGGGCCGGGCCTCATATTCGACCTTGATGAGGGCGGCGGCGGCGCGGGCCTCCTCGAAGGAGGACGCGACGACCACGGCGACAGCCTGGTGATAGTGCTGGATCTCGCGCCCGCCGAACAGGTTCGCGGTGTTGTATTCGCCCTTCCCGAGCTCGCCCGTATCAAGCGCGGTGACGACGGTGAGGACGCCATCCGCATCCTTCGCCGCCGCCGTGTCGATGGACCGGATGCGGCCCTTGGCGATGGCAGCGCCGACGGGATAGCCGTAAGCGTGGGACGCGCCGAGATCGTGCCGCTCATAGGCGTAGGTCGCCCGGCCCGTCGCCTTGAGCTGACCGTCGATGCGGTGGATCGGCTGGCCGACGACCTTCAGGCGGTCGATGGGATTGGTGGTGGCCGGCGTGTCGAACTGCATGGCTCAGTCCCTCGCGTCTGCGATCGCCGCGCCGAGCGCGCGCTCGACGAGGTCGATCTTGAATCGGTTCTGCTCGGTTGGGCGGGCATCGGCGAGAAGGACGGCGGCAGCCGCCCGCGCGCCCTTCGGCAATTCGGCCTCCGCCGCCTCGACCCGCCAGGGCTTGTGCGCCACGCCGCCGACGGCGATGCGGCCGCTCCCATCCGGCCGGATCACCGCGCCGATGGAAACCAGCGCGAAGGCATAGGACGCGCGGTCGCGCACCTTGCGGTAGACGTGCCGGCCGCCGGGCGGCGGCGGCAGCACGACGGCCGTGACGAACTCGCCGCGCTCCAGCACCGTCTCGACATGCGGCGTGTCGCCGGGCAGGCGGTGAAGATCGGCAATGGCGATCTCGCGGCGCGTGCCGTCCGGCCGGATCGTCTCCACCACGGCGTCGAGCGCGCGCATCGCAACCGCCATGTCGCTCGGATGCGTCGCGATGCAGGCGTCGGAGACGCCGACGACCGCATGCTGGCGGCTGAAGCCGCCGATGGCGGAACAGCCGCTGCCCGGCTCGCGCTTGTTGCAGGGCTGGTTGGTGTCGTAGAAATAGGGACAGCGGGTGCGCTGCAGGAGATTGCCGGCCGTGGTCGCGCGGTTGCGCAGTTGGCCCGACGCGCCGGCGAGGAGCGCGCGCGACAGCAGGGCATAATCACGCCGCACCGTCTCATGGGCGGCGAGATCGGTGTTGCGCACCAGCGCGCCGATGCGAAGCCCGCCCGCCGGCGTGGCCTCGATCGTGTCGAGCCCCAAGCCGTTGACGTCGATCAGGTGGGCCGGCGTCTCGATCTCCAGCTTCATCAGGTCGAGAAGGTTGGTGCCGCCGGCGATGAACCTCGCCTGCGGAACGGCGGCCGCCGCCTTGACCGCCGCGTCCGCGGAGGTGGGGCGCTCGTAGCTGAAGGCCTTCATGCCGTGATCCCCCCGACATCCGCGATGGCATCGACGATGTTGGAATAGGCTCCGCATCGACAGATATTGCCGCTCATGCGCTCGCGCACCTCCTCGGCGGTGAGCGGCACCGGGGCGGTCAGGTCTTCCGTTACGTGGCTCGGGATGTTCGCCTCGATTTCCGCCAGCACCGCGACGGAGGAACAGACCTGCCCCGGCGTACAATATCCGCACTGGAAGCCGTCATGTTTTACGAATGCCGTCTGCATCGGGTGCAGATCGCCCGGCCGCCCGAGACCTTCGATGGTGGTGATCTCGTCGCCGTCGTGCATCACGGCAAGCGTCAGGCAGGCGTTGATCCTTCGCCCTTCGACCAGAACGGTGCAGGCGCCGCACTGGCCATGGTCGCAGCCCTTCTTCGTGCCGTTGAGGTGCAGATGCTCGCGAAGTGCGTCGAGGAGCGTGGTCCGGTTGTCGATTGCGAGGTCGCGACGCCTGCCGTTGACCGTCAGCGTCACGCGGCTCTCGTGGCCGGTCGCGGCCGCGCGACGGGAGGTTTCGACTGCTACGGAAGACTGCATGGCCTGTTCCACTTCGCTTGATATAGGGCATCGGAGGGCGACGGCGCCCGGCGGTCAGGCAATGCCCTTGCCGCCGGTCACGCCGTAGACCTCGCCGTTGACGAAACTCGCCTCCTGGGAGGCGAGCAGCACGAAGACCGGCGCGAGTTCCACCGGCTGGCCGGGACGGCCGAAGTCGCTGTCCTTGCCGAAATTCCGCACCTTCTCGTCCGGCTGTCCGCCGCTCGGCTGGAGCACCGTCCAGACGGGGCCGGGTGCGACGACGTTGGCGCGGATGCCGCGCTCGATGAGCTGCTTGGAAAGCGCCTTGGTATAGGCGACGATGCCGGCCTTGGTCGTGGCGTAGTCGAGCAGGATCGCCGAGGGCTGGTAGGCCTGCACGGAGGCGGTGGTGATGACCGCCGCCCCCGCCGGCATATGGGGAACGGCGGCCTGCGCGATCCAGTGCAGCGCGTAGAGATTGGTCTTCATCGTCTTGTCGAAGTCGTCGGACGAAAGCGCCTCGATCGTCTCGCGATATTGCTGGCGCGCCGCATTGACGACGAGGATATCGAGGCCGCCGAGGCCCGAGACGGCCCTGTCAACCATGGTGCGGCACCAGGCCTCGTCCTTGATGTCGCCCGGCAGCGCGACAGCCGTGCGGCCTTCCGCCTCGATGAGATCGATCACCTGCCGGGCGTCGGCTTCCTCGTCGGGAAGATAGGAGATGGCGACATCCGCACCCTCGCGCGCGAAGGCGATCGCCGCGGCCCGGCCGATCCCGGAATCGCCACCGGTGATGAGCGCCTTGCGGCCCTCCAGCCTGCCCGAACCACGGTAGCTCATTTCGCCATGATCCGGCGAAGGCTCCATCTTGCGTACAAGTCCCGGCGCGGGCTGCTTCTGTTCCGGGAAGGGCGGCGCGGGATAGAGGCTGCGTGGATCCTTCGGCAGAGTGTTGTCGCTCATGGGGCACCGGTCCGTGGCTTGGTTGAAAGGAGGCAGGTTCCGAACGCCGACTACCAACCATTGTTCCCTGTGGGACCACTTCCTTCCGGGGCACCCAAGTCGGCGACCCTCCGCACGAGTATCCAACTAAAAGAGGCTCCCGGCTCGTGGACGTGCGTCGCCCGCAAAAAGACACGATGAATCAGCGACCTAGCCGTGACTCGCAAAGCGGGCGGTGGATTCAGTTTAAGTTATTGATTTCCGATTCTTTTCGACACGGAACAAATTCGCAAGTGATTCGCTTGACTCGCTTCGGTTGCGTCGAGTCGGGATTAGCGAGATGGCCGGTCATCGTGCCCAGTGGAAGGGTTTCATCAAGTTCGGCGAGGTCAGTTGCGGGGTCGGCCTGTACACGGCGGCGAGCACGTCCGAGCGCATCTCGTTCCATACGATCAACAAAAAGACCGGCAATCGCGTCAACCGCGTTTTCATCGACAGCGATACCGGCAAGGAGGTCGAGCGCGAGGACCAGACCAAGGGGTTTGAGATCGAGAACGGTCAGTACATCATGATCGATCCGGAAGAGGTCGCGGCGACCATCCCGGAGAGCAACAAGACGTTGACGATCGATGCCTTCATCCCGTGCTCTGACGTCGATGATGTCTACTTCGACAAGCCCTACTACCTGGTGCCGACCGACCGCGTCTCATCCGATGCCTTCACGGCTCTGCGCGATGCCATGGAGAAATCCGAGGTCGCCGCGGTTGCCCGCACGGTCCTGTTCCGCCGCATGCGCACCGTGCTGATCCGGACGCATGGCAAGGGACTGATCGCCACGACCTTGCAATACGACTATGAGGTTCGCTCCTCGGAGAAAGCCTTCGACGAGATACCGAAGCTCCGGATCAAAGGCGAAATGCTGGATCTCGCCAAGCACATCATCGCGACCAAGAAGGGCACCTTCGATCCGGCCGCATTCGACGATCGTTATGAAGACGCGGTCGCCGAGCTGGTGAAGGCCAAGATCGAGGGCAAGGCTCCGCCGAAGCGCAAGGAAGTCAAGATGTCCAAGCCCGACGATCTGCTGGCCGCCTTGCGTGAAAGCGCCAGGATGTTGAAGGCCGAGGACGACACGCCGAAGCGCTCCGCCGCCAATGCCAACAAGGGCGCCGGTCGCAAGCCGGCGGCCCGCGCCACCGCGTCGAAGGCGCGCAGCCCGGCGGCCGCACAGCGCAAAGCCGGTTGAGGAGATAGACCATGGCACCCCGCCCCTATTGGAAAGGTTATTTGAAGCTCTCGCTCGTCACCTGTCCCGTCTCGATGTCGCCGGCGACCTCGGAAAGCGACAAGGTCCGGTTCCACACCTTGAACAGGGAGACCGGCAACCGCGTCGTCTCGCAATATGTCGATGCCGTCACGCGCAAGCCCGTCAAGGACGACGATGAGGTGAAGGGCTATGCCCGCGGCGAGAACGACTATGTCCTGCTCACCGACGACGAACTGGATGCGGTGGCGCTCGACACGGTGAAGACGATCGACATCGACAAGTTCGTGCCGCGCGACAGCATCGAATGGATCTATCTGGAAAAGCCGCATTATCTCGTGCCCGATGATCCCGTTGGTCACGAGGCCTTCGCGGTTATCCGCGACGCCATGGCGTCGGATAAGGTGTTTGGCGTCTCACGCCTGGTCATCGGGCGACGCGAGCGGGCCGTCGTGCTCGAGCCGCGCGGTGAAGGCATCGTGCTTTGGTCATTGCGCTTCGGCGACGAGGTGCGGCCGGAGGAGTCCTATTTCGAGGATATCGACGCAAAGTCCGATCCCGACCTCGTTCCTCTCGTTCAGAAATTCATCAAGCAGCATACGAAAACCTGGTCGCCGGACATGGTCTCCGATCCCGTTCAGGACGCGCTGCTCGACATCATCGCCAAAAAGAAGAAGGCGCTGAAGCCGTCGAGGAAAGGCAAAGGCAAGGGAGGAGAGCGGCCGTCGGGCGGCAACGTCATCGATATAATGGATGCGCTGCGTAAGAGCCTTGCCGGCGAAAAAGGCAAGCGCGCCTCCTGAAATCGTCACATGGGTCGCCTATGTTTGTTTCCTCTCGCACGCGTGATGGATCTCCATGAAAGTGAAGCGCCGAACGGCCATCCTTCTGCTCGACGACTCCGGCACAACGCTCCAGTCGCGGCCGGTTCACAAGCGCAATCCCGAGCAGCCGAGCCTGCCCTTCGATCCGATGCCAGAGCGCGTCGAGCCGTGCCTCGCCCTGCTCCGGCCGGCGCCACCCGAAGGACCGGACTGGCTGTTCGAAAACAAATGGGACGGCTATCGCCTGGCGATCCACATCGAGCCGAAAGGGGTGCGGATCATCACGCGGGGCGGCCATGACTGGACTCACCGATTTCCGATCATCGCCGAAGCCGCGAAGAAGCTCGGCGTCGGGACCGCCATTCTCGATGGCGAGGCCGTGGTCCTCAACAAGGAGGGCCACGCGGATTTCGGGGCATTGCAGCGTTCGCTTGGCGGGCACAGCGGCAAGCGCGCTTCGACAGAAGCCGTTTTCTTCGCCTTCGACCTGCTCTATTTCGATGGTCATGACCTCACCAAGACCGAGCTCGACGTCCGGCGGCATCTGCTCTCGGATTTCCTCGACGGCGCCACCGGCGCGGTGCAGCTGTCGGAAGAAGCCCATGGCGACGGCACCGAACTGCGGGCGAAGGCCTGTTCGATGGGCCTTGAAGGCATCATCGCCAAGCACCGCGACCGGCCCTATCGCTCCGGCCGCACCGGTGACTGGATCAAGATCAAGTGCATTCAGAGCGAGAGCTTCATGATCGTCGGCTACGAGCAATCCGCCGCGGCGCGCAGCGGTATCGGCAGCCTGCTGCTTGCCGCCCGCAAGCGCGACGACTGGGTGTCGGTCGGCTCGGTCGGCACTGGATTCAAGACCGCGGACGCCGAATATCTGCGCAAGACACTCGATAAGCTGAAGACGAAGAAACCTGTCGTCCCGCTGAAGGGCAAGAATTACGTGTTCGCGCTGCCGACGCTCATCGCCGAGATCGAGTTTCGCGGCTGGACGGACGACGGCAACCTGCGTCATGCATCATACAAGGGCCTGCGCGAACATCAGGACAATGCCGCCGTCTTCGACATCGAAACATTGGCCGCCGGCAAGTGACTATCGTTGCCGATCGAGATCCGCATAGTCGAGACCGAAGTGATCCAGCACCAGTTGCAAATTCCGGCGGTTCGATTTGAAATAGACGTCGAAGACGTCGCCGAGCACCGGCACGCTGCCCGCGACCGTATCGAAGCCGACATTGACCAGCATCTTGACGAGCTTGTTGTTCGGCACGCCGAGACGCCGCGCCTCGTTGACGATGACGAGGCTGACAGCCGCCGCAGCGAAATCGCCGACACCCGGGATCAGGCCAAGCACCGAGTCCGCGCCGAGCGAAATCCGCGTTCCGGGAACACGAAGCGCGGTATCCATCAGCCGCGCCAGTCCACGAATTCGTCGGAGGCGCGCCAAGTGCTCGATGGGGAGATCATGCTTTTTCATATCTTCTATGTGGTCTCGATGCTCGGCCGTTCAAAGGTCATGCGGCCGCCTTGTGCTTGCCGAGCCGCTTGATCGCCTGTTCCAGCGGACGCTGGCCATCGCAGTAATCCTCCCAGGCACTCGTCTTCGCCAGCAGCCCCGGTACGGTGCGGATCGTGAACCGCTTCGGGTCGAGGTCGGATTTGACCTGCGTCCAGGTGAGCGGCATGGAGACTGTAGCGCCGGGCCGCGCCCGCGGCGAGAGTGGCGCCACCGCCGTCGCCATGCGATCGTTGCGCAGATAGTCGAGGAAGATGCGGCCTTCCCGCAGGCTCTTGGTCATCTTGATGAGATAGGCATCGGGATTGTCCCGCGCCATCTCCTGGCAGACGTCGCGGGCAAAGCCCTTGGCCTCGTCCCACGAGAGCGGCTTGCGGGCATTGACCGCGAGCGGCGTCACGACATGCAGCCCCTTGCCACCCGTGGTCTTACAGAAGGTGATAAGGCCGAGGTCGTCGAGCCGATCACGCATCTCGCGCGCAGCGGCAACGACGGCCGCGAACGGCACATCCGGGCCGGGGTCGAGATCGAACACCAACCGACCCGGCACTTCGGGTTTCCCCGGTTCGCAGTTCCACGGATGCAGCTCGATGCCGCCGATCTGCGCGATAGCTACGAGGCCTTCGACCCGGTCGACCTGCAGGTAAGGCTTCTTGTCACCGAAAACCTTGACCAGTTCCAGCAGGTTCGAGGTGCCCGGCATGGCGTGGCGCTGGAAAAATTGCTCGCTGCCGATGCCATCCGGTGCGCGGATGATTGAACATGGCCGGCCCTTCACATGCTCGATGAGCCAGGTACCGACAGCTTCGTGATAGCGGGCCAGCTCTTCCTTGATCACGGGCCTGCCGTCACCGGCGTCTGGCCACAAGGGTTTGTCCGGATTGGAGATGAGCACGCCCATGACCTCGGCTTTCGCCCCCTTGCGGCGCGAGGGCTTCACCTCCGCGGCTGCGGCCGGTTCGGGGGTCTCGGTCTTTGCCGGCGAGGCGGGCTTTTCTGCTTCGACTTCCGCGGCCGGCTTGTCTTCCCGCAGGCCCTTGAAGGCGGCCTGGCGAACCAGACCGTCCGCGGTCCAGCCAGCGAATTCGATTTCTGCGACCAACTCGGGTTTCAGCCAGACGACCTCCCTCTCCTTTTTGGGCGCACCGATACCGGTGAAAGGGGATTTCTCTGCCTCGGCGGCTTTGAGCTTGGGCAGCAGCGTCTCGACCTTCTTGGCGCCATAGCCCGTGCCGACCCGACCCACATACACAAAATGGTCGCCGCGGTTGACGCCGACCAGCAGCGAGCGGAACTTGCCGTTCGTCCTGGCATACCCGCCGATGACGACCTCGTGCCCTGCCCTGCATTTCGATTTCGCCCAGGTGTCAGTGCGGCCGGAGCGATAAGGCGCGCCTGCCTGTTTCGAGACGATGCCTTCGAGGGAAAGCTTGCAGGCGGACTGAAGAACCGCGTCGCCGCCGGTCTCGAAATGCTCGGCGAAACGCAGATGCGAATCCTCGGTTGTGTCCGTAAGCAGCATCTGCAGCCGGGCTTTCCGGTCGACCAGAGACTTTTCGCGCAAGTCTTCTGCGCCATCGAACAGGAGGTCGAATGCGAAATAGACCAGATTGCCCGTGCTGCGCTCCGAGAGCGCCGCCTGCAACGCTGCGAAATCCGGGGCACCGTTATCGTCGAGCGCGCAGATCTCGCCGTCGATGATGCAATCCGGAAGTGCTGCGGCGGCCTCGGCGATCTCCGGATACTTGGCGGTCCAGTCCAGACCCTTGCGGGTTTTGAGCGTCACATCGCCATTCGCGACCCGCATCTGAATTCGATAGCCGTCGAACTTGATCTCATGCAGCCACTTATCGCCGGCGGGCGGGCGTTCGAGCGTTTCGCAAAGCTGCGGAGGAATGAAATCCGGCAGATCGGCGGCCGTCGATGTCGAGACATCCTTGCGGGCCTTGTTTTTGCGCTCATCGGCCGCGAGGCCGTGCTTGGTATCCCAGACCGCGTCCGCCTCGACGTCGCCGCTGGCCGTCATGAACGGTTTCGGCTTGCGCCCCTTGCCGCCGGCGATCTGCTCCATCGTCCGGCCGGATGCGACCGAGGTCATGTTCTCGTCCAGGATGGCCGCGCCGTTCTCCTCGACCGAATGCTCGTCGTGGTGCTTGATCAGCAGCCAGTTGGACCGCTTGCCGCCATTGCGATCGTTGCGCATCCTGACGAGCACGAAGCTGCCATGCAGACGCTCACCATGGAGCACGAACTTGAAATCACCCTTCTTCAGAGCCTCTTCGGGGGATTTGTCGCCCTCAGGTTCCCAGTAGCCGCGATCCCAGAGCATGACCGTGCCGCCGCCATATTGGCCTTTTGGGATGGTGCCTTCGAAGTCGCCATAGTCGAGCGGGTGATCCTCGACTTCGACGGCCAGCCGCTTGTCATGCGGATCAAGCGACGGCCCTTTGGTCACCGCCCAGGATTTGAACACGCCGTCGAGTTCGAGGCGCAGATCGTAGTGCAGGCGTGTGGCGTCGTGCTTCTGGATGACGAAACGAAGCCTATTCGAGGGCTTGACGGCCCTCGAGCCGCTCGGCTCCTGAGTCTGCTGGAAATCCCGCTTCTTCTTGTAGGTCGAGAGCTTGTCACCCGCCATGGTTGCCCTCACCAGATCCTGCGGTCGATCTGCGACGCGATCATCGGGACGGCGGCCGCGCCGGGCGCGCCAAGACGAAGACGCTGCACGAGCCGGCCGAGGAAATAAGTCGTGGCGGCCGTGGCGAGAACCCTGAGCCACGGATGCACATCGTCTCGCGACGGCCGCGCATCCATCCCGTCGGTCTGCTTTCGGATTGTGGTCAGTCGAGCGCGCAGATCGGCAACTTCCTGCCGAAGCGCCGCAATCTGCTGCTGGGCTGACGGATTTTCGTTCCGAACGCCCGAATCTTCAGCAGGGCTTTCCTCTTCGAGCTCGGCGAGATGTTCGCGCAGCTGGGCCGGGCTGTCGAAGCCCTTCGCTCGTATATCGGTCATGGCGTTTGTCTCCCGCGACGTCGATGCTTGCGGCGCCCGAGAATGGTTTGCCGCCGCCGACATGAAAACACACCTGCGCGATCGTTGTTCCGCGCGCGCATCAGCAGCGTGGTTGCGATCAAGATCGGCGACGAATATGGTCGGCGCGGCGCTTCCGCCGTTCAGTTTACGAGGATTACATGGCAACCGGCACGGTCAAGTTTTTCAACCAGGACAAGGGCTTTGGCTTCATCACGCCGGACAACGGGGGAACGGATGTCTTCGTCCACGTTTCAGCCGTCCAGTCGGGCGGCCCGCTCCGCGACGGGACAAAGGTCAGCTATGATGTCGGACAGGATCGTAAGACCGGCAAGTCCAAGGCGGAAAACGTCCACGCGATCTGAGCCGGAACGGATCGGGCATGGTCGATGTGCCGCGACTTTGTCAGCCGCGGCGCATTTTCATTGCGAGAGAGCAGGATTTGGGAACCGGACGCCGCTGCCCGAGGACACAGGATTCCAGCCTTCGCTATTTGTTGAGGGCGTCCTTCAACGACTTTGCCGGTGTGAACGTCACCTTTTTCGCCGCAGCCACCTTGATCATGGCCCCGGTCGCGGGATTGCGGGCTTCGCGCGCCGGGGTGTCCTTTACTTTGAACTTTCCGAAGCCGGGAAGCGACGTTTCCGCGCCTGCGACAGCGGCAGCAGTAATCTCGGTAAGTACGGCTTCGACAATTGTCTTGCTCTGAGCCTTGGTCAATCCATGATCGGCCGCAATCTTGTCGGCAATCTCGTTGGTGGTCGTCATTTTGTCCTCCTCGTTTGGGGACTCAATCCTCCGCTGACTCTTTGCCGCTGTCATCCCGCAGGGTGCGGCGGAGGGCAGGGTTTCGCGCTTGTCCACAGCATAGATCGAGCAAGCCAGCCGCTTCGGACCGGCAAACCTGCATCGGCAATTGACTTCCTGCTCCAGCGCACCAGATCACCGCCGTTCATCCCTCTCAAGCGGATGGGCCGGGGAGATCCGGGACAGCCCCGCTGATAGGGATCTCCCCAGATCGATAAGCAAGCAGGAAACGAAATGCCCCTGATACGGAAAACCGGTGTCTCTGTCCCGAAGGAACTCGGGCTGTTCTGGCCGATGTTGACGCCGGAAGGCACGACAATCGATGTTTTCGTCTATGCCAGCGCACTGCAAAGCCTTGACGCCGATCCGGTTGGCCCAGTCGGACTGCTCAAGCGACACCGCACGCTGCTGGAAGCCATCGCCAGCGACAAATACGATCGTACAGGTGCTAGGGGCGACGGTATCCTCCAGATTACCACAGACGATCTTCTGTCAGAGAAGGCTGACGACGATATAGGCGGCCACGACGGAGAGACCTGACAGGTCGGCCGAGATTGGGATCAGCGGCCCTCCGAGCCAGGCTCACGCTAGATTGTTCGTTGCGCTGCGATGGCCGCTTGTATCTCCCGGAGCATCTTTGCGGCTTCCAGCAGAAGCGCCTTCATCTCGTCGTCGTGGAGATGCATGGGCAGTTCACCTGCATTAACGAGATCTATCGCTTCGGCCGTTTCCCGCAGACCCGCCGGCTCAGCGAGGACCTGCCAACCCTGCCGTATCGTGACATAAGCCCGGCCGAGAAGCCGGAGCTTTTTCCCCCTCACGCAGAGAATGCAGGTCGTGCGCTGCTTTCGTCAGCTCCGAAACAAGTCTGCGATCGTCTTCATCTGCCACCTCAAGAGCACTGCGTATGCGACTTCGATGGTTTGGCGCGCAGGCGCTTTTCTCCGAGATTTGGAACGCCCCGCGACCGGTAAGAGTTTACGTTTGCAAACCCAAACGAGGATTTATCATGTCGCCGCAAAAGGAACAGAAATCCGACCTCTCGCGTGAGGACGCCATCGACCGCATTTGGCAGCTTGCCCAGGACATCGACATCTGCATGTTCGTGACGTGGGACGGGGAATATACTCGCGCCAGACCTCTCTCAGCCCGCGTTCATCGCGACGAGAAAGCCATCTTCTTTCTCGTCAACGCCGACAGCGTCAAGAACGGCCAGCTTGAACGCTTTCCGAAGGTAACGATGGCATGGAGCGACAATAGTGGCTACAAGTATGTGACCATATCTGGCCATGCAAAGGTCAGTAACGACCGCTCCAGGATCGAGCGCCTTTGGGAGAAAACGGACGAGGCTTGGTGGGATAGCGCTCAGGATCCCGAAATCCGTCTAGTAACGGTTGCTCCTGACGAAGCTGAGCTTTGGGACAGCCCAGGCAAGATGGTTGCGGTAGCGAAAATGGTGATGGCTGCGGTCACCGGGGTTAAACCCGGCTTCGGCGAAAACGCAAAGGTGGAGCTTTAGGCTTCTTATGGTCTCAGATCGTTGTTGCCGGCCGCCACGAACGGCCTCTCGCGGACGTCGCCAGGCACGCAACTGTCGATCTCCAAATCCAACGGGGAATTCGGCGGGCGCCCGCGACCAGAATATCGTTGATCCATCCTTGCAAAATTTAGGCCGCCAATCACATGCGGGCATCACCGCAGCAACCCCTGCTCGCCGTCGACGTAGATCGGCGAGCTTGTCATATCCGATGCTTCGGCGCCGAGCAAAAAACAGGTGAGGTTTGACGATGTCAATTGCCAAGCTTGCCATCGGGTCATGGGAATGCTGCCTCGTGGCCAGATATCACCGAGACTTCCGCTTCCGCGCGGTTGCGGATTTCTGATCTGGCGACAATTTGCGTCGACGACCCTAGGCAGACGACATTGGCGTTCCGATGTTCGTTTTCTTTCTAGGCATCGATACAGCCGGTCTAGAGTTCCGCGACGAGATGAGTGGCGCGCAGATACTTCTCACCATCCTCCCCGATCGTCTGACGTTGGGAAAGATTGTCCTCCAAGTCCGCAAGCTTTACGGTTTGCGACAGGATTCGAAGCAGCGCGGCGAACAAATTCCTCCCACTCTTAATCCGCGCGCCGCCTCATCGCGTCCACCGCGCCGACAACGTCGGGTGAGAAACTCTCCTCTCGAAGCCGATCCTGCGTCCATCCTTTGCCCTTCTCGACCACGTCATGCAGATAAGCCACAACCTTTTCGATTTCATCCGTGACGGAAGAGGCAACGCGACGGCAGTGCTCGAAGTACGACTGCCCGACCTTGTCGGACTGGCCCTCGTGTGTCGATTGGGCGACCAGAATTGCATGACCGAGATGGTTCACGCCACAGAGTCCTCCGGCTTTTTTGATTTTCTTGCGAGCCGTCACATCGACATTTCCATGGCAGACCTTGGAATGACTGCACATCTACTGCGGACGCATCAGAATATGGGCTTCCTCTGCCGCAGCGACGAACGCAAGGCGCGCCTCTTCTGCCGGAACGTCGTCCCCCAATGCATCTGCGCAGAGATCCAGCGCATGCAGGAATGCAGTTCCCTGACCAACGGGCCAATGGTCCATCAGCAGGATCGCGGCTTCCCGCGTTGATTCGACAATGAACGGCCCGCCGATCGCATCGAGGTTGATAGCGACACCGGCTGGCCAATCGATGGACAAGACAGACTGCATCGTCTTTCCTCCTGTCCATCAATGCGAAACTCCTCAATTAAGTTCCCCTGAAACGAAGAGCGCGCCTCAGTTGAGGGGCTTCAAATCCCTGTTTTCCGTGAAGAGACGCAGCATTCCATTGAATGGGCCTTCGATGTAGGCCTGAAGCTTCGGCAGGCTCTTCGGGTCGATCCTTGGGGTGATCGCCCAGCAAGTCGGCGACCGTTCTCGCATTGCGTGCCGATCGCCCCTCGCAACGTGAGAGCCGGCATCAAAAAGGCCAATGCTCTTCTCTCCGGCGCCAAACCTCACCGCGATAGCGAGAATGTAGGCACCCGCAATCATCTGCTCAAAGACAGTCGTGTCTTCACGACGTTCGTGCCGTGTTGAACGGGCAACCCTCGCGGACGGATCACAACTGCCTCGTCGGCTTTACTCTGCCTTGCTTCTGCTGGACGACATGCCAGCCTTCATGCGGGAGATGTTTTTCCTGCCCGGGCGCAACATGAATATCGCTTCCTTGGGCGTAGGCATGCGCTTGGAGAATAGCGGGATGGGGAGAATTGTAATGGACCTTGATGTAGTCCATCGACATTCCAGTCAGATTTTCAATTCCCGACTTCAGGTGGGCCGGGAGATCTGCCGATCGGCTTGGTTTGGTTGAAAGACTGCTGAGCCGCTTCGCTTCCGCCAATTTTTCGGATGTAGGCGTCCCGGCATATCGGATAGAGCGGTCTATATGCCGGCATGCCTTGATGTAACCTGCCGCTTTGTCCGCGATGGACCTGTCTTCGGAATAAATATCAATCGAATCTGAAGCCGAAGCGGAGGGTAACTGTGCGTTCAACTGGTTTTTAATTTCGAAATTTTCAGTCTTCCGGTCCACGACAATATCAATCATTCATATTTTCCCTTCCAGATCGCGGACAAGCCAAACACGAAAGAATTAGAAATCTGGAAACATGCTTTTTGTTTAAAGCGATCTGCGCCCCGGCGACGTCAGAGCCTTTCTCAGCTTCATCAAAAAAAGTGACACACGAACGACTTTGGATGCCGGACAGCGGCCTGGTTCCGTGGTTTGAAACTGACCCCAATATAGAAGATGGTCCCGCCATGATCCTCTCTGCGTCTGGCGACGAACCAGTGTGGCAGGTGCGCCGGTGACAACGGGGCAAGAGAATATGGAATGAGAACCGTTACCCCGTAGGCGGTCGGAACCTTGCGGTTGCTCTCCTCGTTGGGTGAACTTTAACAGGAGAACGACAATGGATCATACAAACCATACCCGTCTGACGGCTACCGAACTCACCCCCGATATCCTGGAGGGCGCGACCGTCTATGGAGCCGACGATCACAAGGTCGGCAAGGTAGATCACATCCATGGCGCCGGGGCAGGCAGCACGGCCATTATCGATGTGGGCGGCTTCCTTGGTATCGGTGCCAAGCCGGTCGCGGTTCCTCTGACGGACCTCGACTTCATGAGGGACGAGGACGGCGACGTTCACGCGGTCACGGCCTGGACGAAGGATCAGCTCAAGGAGATGCCCGAGCATCGTCATTAAGGGTAGCCACCGGTTTTGAAGCATACGGCCCTCTCCGCCTGGAGCGGGCCGTACGCGTAGAGGAATTTTCCATAACCGCCACAACGAGACAAGCTGCTCACCTGTTGACCTTGTCCAGGTCGATGAGCGCAATGCCGAGATCGGGTCGGTGCGTGCGCTTCAATCTGGCGGACGTTTCCCGCAGCATCACTTCGAGCGTGGGGCGGACATGGCCCTCCAGGAAATGCCCGCCTTTGGTACTTCCGTCGGAGAACCCGAGGACCACATGCAGGTGCAAGCTTACCTTGCCGCTGTCGTCCACCGCGATATCCCCCAGCATGCTGAGGACTTCCGACTGAACCTCAACAGGTATCTTCCGGTAGTTTTTCGTGTCCAGTTCGAAGAACGCGATCGTTGCAGCGCGGAAAGCGCCGATCGCCGTGATCGAAGCGGCGGTCACGTTCTCACGTTCGGCAAAATCGGTGATGCATTTGAAGGCCTCGTCTCCTTCGTCGAGGACCAGGATGAATGTGCGCTCGTCCGCATCGCTGGCCAGAAGTTTGTGCTTCATCGTTTCCTCCATTGATGGAAGGAAAAGGCAATCGGAGCGTTTCTGTTCCCCAACTTCGGCGGCAGGCTTTACGTATGTGTTCGGGCATCGTCCATCGGCAAGGCGTATGCCACGATCTTCTGATCGCCGAGGGCCGGATCGAATCCGAGAACGCTGGACGCCGTCAGGTCGTGGAGGGGACTCCTGCGAAAACCCAGGCCCTCATATAGTCTACATGCTGCCCTCATGAATGCTGCGGTATGCAATACGAGAGCCCTTGCTCGCTGTTCTCGGGCACGCTCCACGCACCACAGACAAAGGGCGCGACCATAACCATGCCCTTGAGTCGCGGGCGCGACCGCCAATGTTCGAAGCCCGGCAAAGCCGAGGGGCCACCCCATTTCCTCACGCGCCGCCTCCGCGTAGTAGGTGACCGTTCCGACGAGGCGCCCTCGTGCCTCGATCAACGCAATGTCCGCCTGGTTGCCTCGGCTCGTGAAGTCGCACGAATCCCTCAAATAGGGATCGAAGATATGAGCGGGCAGGATTTGCCGATACTGCGCGAAAGCATCAGTGACGAGAGCCGCCGCGGCGTCGAGTTCCAAACGCCCGGCAAGGCGTATGATAGATTCAGCGTCGGTCATCAGGTGTCCTCGCTTGCGGTGCCGGAAGGGCTGCTCGGCGATCCCGCATTGTTCGGCGCAAAACCGGCCAGGCTCGCATAGCCGCGCACAACCCGCTCGCGCTCTTCGTGGGAAGCGACAGTGTCGATGTCGTCGAACCCGTCAGGGGCGCGACTTTCCACGAGGTCGATCACGCCCTCGGGTCCGCCCTGGCGGTTCGAAAGCACGATCCGAGACGTGGCCGGCCGGCGCTCCCGGTCGTATGCATCGAGCGCCGCTTCTACGGATACGCCCGTCCGCAAATGCTCCGCCAGCGCGCGTGCATCGAGGATGGCCTGGCTTGCGCCGTTTGAGCCCACCGGATACATCAGATGGGCGGCGTCTCCCAACAAGGCGACACGCCCGAACGACCAGCACGGGAGCGGCTCGCGGTCGCAATTGGGATATTCGTAGAACGCGCCGGTCGCGCGGATGATCCCTGCCGGATCGACATCGTTCAGCCGAAAGCGATCGCGCACGAAGGGCAGGACCTGCGCGAGCATCCCTGGCCGGCACCACTCCCCGAGGCTGAAGCGCCCGTGAGCCGGCTCGGGGCTGCGGGCCATTACGGCCCAGTTGGCAAGGCACATATCCGGATCGTCCGGGTCCTCCGCAATCGGATAGAAGACGAATTTGGCATGGTTGCCGCCCGCGATCATCATGGTGCGACCGTCCCGCCATTTCGGCCATTGTACAGCGCCGCGCCAGAGCATGACGCCGTTCCAGATCGGTGGCCCCTCATCCGGGTACAGCGCGGTGCGCACGGTAGAATGAATGCCGTCGGCGCCGATCAACAGGTCGCCCCGCGCCTGCGAAACCCTTTCGCCTTCGCCCAGATGGACGGTCACCCCCTGCGCCTCCTGCGCGAAGCCGGTCACGCGGCATCCCGTACGGATCGCAGCCGGCCCCAGCCGATCGACGACCGCCCGATGGATGAGACCAAGCAGCCGGCCCCGGTGGATGCTGAACTGCGGTGCGGCCTGCCCCGCCTCGATACCGCGCAATTCCTGCCAGACGACCTGGCCGAACCGGTTGGCATAGATCAGTTCGCGTGTGCGGATACCGGCCACGTCAAGGGCGTCCATCAGCCCGAACTCGGCGAGAAGGCCAACGGCGTGCGGCAGCATGTTGATGCCGACGCCCAGTTCGCGCACCGTCCCGGCCTGCTCGAAGACCTCCACCTCGATCCCGGCCCGGTGCAGGAAGAGGGCGGTTGTCAATCCGCCGATGCCTGCGCCCGCGATCAATGCCTTCATCGCCCTGCCTTTCCTTGCGGATATTCGAGCTGCATCGCGACGGCCTGAGCGGTGCCTTGTCCGTACCAGGCCCCGATGTCCTGCAAGGCGCCGTCAAGGGCCTGCGCCGGCCGCCGGTTGACCGCTTCGCGTGGCACCTGCCTTGCCGACCAGTGCGCGACGGCCCTGTCGGGAAGAAGGCGCACGCCGTTGCGTGTCGTCACGGCTTCCGGCGAGGCTGAGAACGGCTCGACACGCGAGCGATAGGTGCGCGACCACGCATCCGCGACGAGCGCGAGGGAGACTTCATCCATCCTCTGTTCGAGCGCGATGCCGAGACGATCCCGGCTCCAGAAGGCAAAGCGGTTACGAAGCACGGTGGCGGCGAAGGGACGTGTCAGGCGGAACGCGCTGCTGTCATGCCGGGCATCCCAGCCATCCAGCCCGAGACCGTCGGCAACTTCGTTCGCCTTGCCGCGCCCGGCGATCGCCTCGATCAAAGTCAGCATCATCGGCATCGAGGCCGTGATGCCCGTCGTCGTCCCGACGCCCCGGTCCATCACCATGCGCCGGCCGTCAACAAGGCGGATCGATGGGTGACGCGCCAGAAGCTCCTCACGATAGTACCAGTGCGTCGTCGCTTGCCGCCCGTCGAGAAGCCCGGCAGCGGCCGCGACTTTCGCGCCGGCGCAAATGGCGATGATGACAGCACCACCCTCTGCCTGCTCACGCAGCCAGGCGGTTACGACCGGATTGTCATCCCGGCTCATCGCGGGAACGATCAGATAATCGGCTCCCTCGGGATGGCGCTCGTCGAAGGCAGCGATCGTCGCATCGGCTTCCACGGTGAGGGCCGGATAGAGCTTGACCGGGCCGGGGCCGGTCGAAAGGGTCACGACATCGGCGATGTCCGCCCGGCGCAGAATCCCGGTGGGCATCAGGTAGTCCGTCGTTTCCGTGGCATCGTTGAGGCCGACGACCGCGACAAGCGGCCGGATCCGCTTCGGCGGCTTCAGGGCCGCCAGCATGGCATCCGTTTCCGCTCGCGCGACGGGCGGCGGCACGACCGCGGCCGAGGTCGCCGGCAGGCTTGTCAGCCAGAGGCCCAAACCCGCCAATGGCAGGAGGATGAGTGCGAGGCCCGCGATGAGAAGATAGCGCGTCAACATCCTGCGCTCCGATCTGCATTGCTTCCATCGTCAGGTTATCGTGCACGCCCTCTGGCGGGAATGACAGAAAGATCGTATTTTCTGCCAATGCATCGCCTCGTCTTCGCCGTTTATCCCGGTTTCGAGCTTCTCGACACGTCCGGGCCGATTTCGGTCTTCACCAGCGCCAACCGCGCTCTGGGCCTCGGCGGCCGGCCGCCGTTCTACGCCGTCGACCTCGTATCGGCGGCCGGCGGGCCGGTCACGAGCAGCAGCGGCGTCGCCGTCCACACGCATAGTCTTGAGGAGCGCGCCCGCGAGGCGGTCGATACGCTTCTCGTTGTCGGTGCGGAGCGCGAACACCTGCTGCCGGCTCTGGCGGATTGCGCCTGGATTGCGGCGCTCGCCGGCAAGGCGCAGCGCTTCGGATCGGTCTGTTCCGGTGCCATCCTCCTGGCGCGCCTCGGACTGCTCGACGGCCGCAAGGTCGCCACCCACTGGGATGCCTGCGCGCCGCTTGCGTCAGCCTTCCCGTCCGTCACGGTGGATCCCGATGCGCTCTATGTCGTCGACGGCAGGCTGTGGACGTCCGCCGGCGTCACCACCGGCATCGACATGGCGCTTGCCATGGTGGCTTCCGACCTATCCGCCGACATTGCCGGCGAAGTCGCCAAGCGGCTGGTGCTCTATGCACGCCGTCCCGGCTACCAGTCGCAGTTCAGCCCCCTGCTCCAGGCACAGGCAAAAGCCGACAGCCCCTTCGCCGATCTCATCGCCTGGATACTGGCGAACCTCGGTTCCCCGCTGGATGTTCCCGTTCTTGCCGATCGCGCCGGCCTCAGCGAGCGCACCTTCCACCGCAAGTTCGCTGCCGCCACCGGTGAGACGCCGGGCCGCTTCGTCGAAACGGCCCGCCTCGATGCCGCCCGCATGCTGCTTTGCCGCGGGCTTTCCTTGAAATCGGTGGCAGCCGAGGTCGGCCTTTCACCAGCGGCACGCTTCTGCGAAGCCTTCGAGCGGCGTTTCGGCATCACGCCGCGGCTGTTTCGCCAGATGCACTATTCGGCAATGTGATACGAAAGGCGAGCCCGCAATAATCGGCCACGGCCTGCTCATGGGCAACCCGAGCGCGCGTGCAAGTCGCTCAAGGCGCGATCTTGATCGTCTAGATAATGGCGCTCATATTGGTGGCCGGGTCGGTCGCAAGACCCGGCCTGTCGCGTCGCGTCGTGGCGACGACGCCCTCGACGACGGCGGCCAACGCTCGTCTGGCCCTTCTCAACGTCACGCGCCGGAACAATGAGAAACGCCGGAATCCGTCAGGGCGGCGTTGTTTCCAGGCCCCGTTTCAGGTTGCCGATCTCGACGTCAGCCGGGCCTGCAACACCACGACGACGAGCAGGAAGAGGCCGCGGATGACGGATTGCCAGTAGGCGGAGAGGGATATCCAGCCGAGGCCGTTTTCGAAGTTCAGGACGTTAAAGACCATGCCCAGCAGAAGCGCGCCGGCAAGCGTCGCTCCGACCGAGCCGGAACCGCCCGTGAGAAGGGTCCCGCCGACGACGACGGAAGCGATGGCGAAGAGCTCCCAGCCCACGCCCTCGGTGGGCTGGCCGGCGCCGAACTGCGACGCCAGGATGACGCCGGCAAGACCGGCCAAGAGGCCGCAGACGGCATAGACGCCAAGGAGCGTGCGCTCGACCCTCAGGCCCATCAGGGCCGCGGTCTGCTCGCCGTCGCCGATCGCCAGCACATGGCGGCCGGCGGCGGACCGTTCGAGGAAGAGCCAGCCGAGGATGTAGGCGGCAAGCGCAATCCACGCCGGAATGGGGAAGCCGAGGAAGTCGTCCTGGCCGATGACGGTGAAACCGCTGTCGTAGGAGACCGAGACGGACTGGTTATTGGCGAGAAGCAGCGCCGTGCCGCTCGCTGCGAGCATGGCGGCAAGGGTCGCGATGAAAGGCTGTATGCGCAAGCGGGTGATGACCACGCCGTTGACGAAGCCGACGGCAAGCCCGGCGCCAACGCCGCCCGCAAGGCCGGCATACCAGCTATAGGGCGACAGCAGCGCCGCGACGACACTGGCAAGCGCCGCCACGGCCCCGACGGACAGGTCGATGCCGCCGGTCATGATGACGAAGGCCATGCCAAGCGCGATCAGCGCGAACATCGAGTTGTAGCGCAGGAAGCTCAGGATGTTGAACGGCGACAGGAAATGATCATAGCGCAAGGCGCCGAAGAGGATGAGCGCCGCGAGTGCGGTGATCACGCCGATGCGGGC
This sequence comes from uncultured Shinella sp., assembly GCA_946481465.1. The sequence continues at coordinate 21,416 of CAMLOC010000001.1, forward strand.
GAGGTCGCCGGAGGATTTCGGGGCGAAGAACTTGAGGAAGGCGGGCATGGCGGTCCTCACGTCCTGTCGGCACGTAGTTGAATGAAGACGGCAAGGATGATGAGCCCGGCCTTGACGACAAGGGCGGCAGCATCCGGCACGCCGTTGGCAAGCAATGTATAGCGCACGAGCTGGATGACGAAGGCGCCCATCAGCGTGCCGAAGATGTTGGCGCGACCGCCGGTCAGGAGTGCGCCGCCGACGGCGACTGCGGCGATGGCATCGAGCTCCATTCCCATGCCGACGAGATTGGCGTCGCTGGCGGAATTCCGGGCAACGACGATCAAGCCCGCGATGCCTGCAAGCGCGCCGCTGAGGACGTAGACGAGGGTCTTGACGCGGCGAACGGGAATACCGGTGAGCCGGGCAGCCTTCTCGTTGCCGCCGACGGCGATGACCTGGCGGCCGAGCACCGTGTAGCGGATCAGGCAATAGGCGAGCACCGCGATCACCGCCATCAGCACGACCTGCGCCGGGATGCCGACGATATGACCCATGGCGATGAACTGGAAGGGCGGGTTCTTGAAGACCTGCAGATTGCCGTTGGTCATCACCTGCGCGATGCCGCGCCCTGCGATGAAGAAGACGAGCGTGGCGACGATCGGCTGGATCGAGAAATGCGTCACCAGGAAGCCATTGAACCAGCCGCAGGCGGCGGTGACGATTACCGGAATGACGAAGGCGAGCGTGACGGCGAGCGCCACATTGTCGACGGGCAGGAGCTTGCCCATGAAGATCATCGGCGCCAGGGCGCCGGAGATCGCCATCAGCGAACCGACGGAAAGATCGATGCCGCCGGTCGCGATGACCAGCGTCATGCCGGTCGCCACGATGACGATAGTGGCGACCTGGGTGAGGTTGACGTTGAGCGTCTGCCAGGACAGGAAGTTCGGCGTGACCGCGACGTTGAAGACGAGCAGCAGCAAAAAGGCGACAAAGACACCGTAGCGGCTGACGAATTGCAGCGGGGACGTGGTCGGTGCCAGGGGCTTCAGGGACGTATCGGTCATCGTCATGCCAGTTCACCGGATCCGCCATCGACCTGATGGGCCATGGCGGAAAGCAGGTTCTGTTCGGAGAGTTCGCTGCGCGGCAGCACAGCGACCGACATGCCGTCGCTGAGCACCGTCACGCGATCGGCGGCCGCGAGCAGCTCCTCCAGTTCGGAAGAGATCATCAGCACGCTCAGGCCCTCATCGGCGAGGCTGCGCAAAAGCTTGAGGATTTCCGATTTGGCCCCGATATCGATGCCGCGGGTCGGCTCGTCGACGATGAGCACGCTCGGATCGGTGCAGAGCCAGCGAGCGAGTAGGACTTTCTGCTGGTTGCCGCCGGACAATTCCTTGATCGGCTGATCGGGCGAGGCGCATTTGACGCCGAGCGAGCGGATGAAGCGCGAGACGATCTCGTCCTGCCGGTGGCGATCGACGATGCCAGCCTTCTTCAGCTTCGGCAGCAAGGCGAGCGTCATGTTCTCGCGGATGCTCATGTCCGGGATGATGCCGTCGACCTTGCGGTCTTCCGAAACGAGACCGATGCCGTCAGCGATGGCTGCAGCCGGTTCCGAATAGCTCCTTCTGCTTTGGTTGAACGAGAGGCTGCCGCGTTCCAGCTTGTCGACGCCGAAGATGATGCGGGCAGTTTCCGTGCGGCCGGAGCCGAGAAGCCCGGCAAGGCCGGAGATCTCGCCTTCCCGGATCGACAGATCGACATCGCGCACGCGAAGACCCGAGCCGGCATTCTTCAATTCGAGCCGCACGGGGCGCGCGTCGTCAGGCCCGGCATCGCGTGCCAGTGCCTCGAAGGCGGCGAACTCACGGCCGAGCATATGGCGCACCAGTTCCATCTTCGGCATGTCCCCCATGGCGCTGACCGCGACCGTGTGGCCATCCCGCATGATCGTCACCCGGTCGCAGATCGCATAGAGCTCATCGAGGCGATGGCCGATGAAGATGACGGCGACGCCGCTTTCCTTCAACGTGCGGATGGTGCGGAACAGCACCTCCACCTCGCGTTCGTCGAGCGAGGACGTCGGCTCGTCCATGATCAGCAGGCGGGCATTCTGGGTGACGGCGCGGGCGATCGACACCATCTGGCGCGTCGCGGCATTGAAGCGCGCCACGGGCAGATCCACGTCGATATCGAGATTGAAAACCTTCAGAACCCGGGCCGCGCCCTCGCGCATCGCCTTGCGGTCGAGCAGGCCGAAGCGGCGCGGCTCGCGGGACAGATAGATGTTTTCGGCAACCGAACGCTGGGGGGCGAGATTGATCTCCTGGTAGATCGTGGCGATGCCGGCGGCCTGGCTTTCGGCCGGCCTCGAAAAGCTCACCTCCTTGCCCTGGAAGCGGATCGTCCCCTCATCCCGCTGGTAGGCGCCGGTCAGGATCTTGATCAGGGTGGATTTTCCCGCGCCGTTCTGGCCGACGAGGGCCATGATCTCGCCTTCGTCTATCTCCAGCGATGCCGATTGCAGCGCGGGAATGCCGGCAAAGGATTTCGAAATGCCCTGCATGGACAGCAACATGCCAATCCGCCTCACCCTACCGTCTTTGTCTTGTCACATGTCGTCGTCGCAAACCGCTCGGGCATTCTTTGCGCGACATTCCGCCATGGAAATGCCGGCCGGGGCTTCTGTCGTCCCGGCCGGCTTCCAGTCAGCTTGGGAGATCAGTATGCGTCCGCAAGTTCCGCCGCAGCGTTCGTGCTGTCGTAGAACTTGTCGTCGTTGATGACCCACGCATCGATCTTGTCACCATTGGCATAGGCTTCCATGGTGTCGAAGGCCTTCGGCCCGAAGCGAGGGTTGCATTCCACCACGGCTGCGATCTTGCCGTCGACGACAGCCTGAACCGCTTCCTTGCCGCCGTCAATCGACAGCACGAGGATGTCCTTGCCGGGCACCTTGCCGGCCGCCTCGATGGCAGAGATGGCGCCGATCGCCATTTCGTCGTTGTGGGCATAGATGATATCCGCATCTGGATGCGCCTGGAGCAGGGCCTCGGCGACCTGGCGACCCTTGTCGCGGGCGAAGTCACCGGTCTGGGATGCGACGATCTCGAAGCCACCGGCCGCGGTGATCGCCTCGTCGAAGCCCTTCTTACGGTCATTGGCCGGCGAGGAGCCGGTCGTGCCTTCGAGCTCGATGATCTTGGACTTGCCGTTGGCGTTCTTCGCCAGCCATTCGGCAATGCGCTTGCCTTCCTCGATGAAGTCGGAACCGATGAAGGTCAGGTAGTCTTCGCCGGCCTTGGCGAGCGACGGGTCGACGCTGCGGTCGAGCAGGATGACCGGGATGCCGGCCTTCTTGGCGGCCATGACGGCGGGGATCAGCGGCTTTTCCTCGCGCGGCGCGAGGAAGATGACGTCGACGCCCTGGGCGATCATCGAGTTGACGTCCGCGACTTGCTTGGCTGCCGAGCCGGCCGCGTCGGTGTAAACGAGCTGGTAGCCGCGCTTTTCAGCCTCGGCCTTCATGCTGTCCGTCTGGGCTATGCGCCAGGGATTGTTGGATTCGGTCTGCGCGAAGCCGACCTTGTAGGTGTCTTTCTTGGCGAGCGCCGGCACTTGCGCAACGGCAGTGCCGGCGACGGTCATCGCGCCGAGCGCGGTTGCAGCAAGCATGAATGTGCGACGTGAGAATGCAGGCATCTCAGTTTCTCCTCCCGAATTTTCCGGTTTCCTCGACCGGCAGTGAGCGATAAGTGCTTCACACGCGTAGATTTTGGCGCTAATAATATTAGCAGTCAAGGGTCATTTTATGAGCATATGCAAAAAGTTGGATTGCGTCGCAGCAAACCGGGAGAGGAATTGACGCATGAGCAGGTCGGACGGCCACGGGGACCACAGACGGCGGAGCAAGGGCGACAGCCGGCCAACCATGACGGATGTCGCCAGAATTGCCGGCGTTTCGCAGTCCAGCGTCTCGCTTGTCCTCAATGAAATGTCGGGCTCGCGCATTTCTGCGGAGACACAGGCAAGGGTTTTGGAGGCTGCTCATAAAATTGGTTATAAACTACCAGGGGTCCGCCACGACCCGCCATCCCAGGCTGCGGTGGAAAAGGACACGATCGCCTTCATCGTCGATGAAATCTCAACCAGCCCCCACCCGGTGGTGAGCCTCGATGGCGCGCGCGACTATGCCTTCGAGCAGGGGTTTCTCGTCTCCGCCCATGCAACGCGTTCCAATCCCGACCTGGAAGACGCCGTTCTGCGCGCCGTCCTGCGCGACCCGACGATCATCGGCGTGATCTACGCGACGATCTTTACCCGTCGCGTGCGGGTGCCCGAACAGTTGCGTCATGTTCCAAGCGTGCTTCTCAACTGCTATGCGGAACCGCGCCAGCATATGGCCATCGTTCCGGGAGAAGTGGCCGGCGGCTTCTCCGCGACCGCCCACCTGACATCGCTCGGCCACAAGCGGATCGGCTTCATCAACGGTGAACCCTGGATGGATGCGGCCGCCGACCGCCTCAAGGGCTACAAGCAGGCGCTGGCGACCGCGGATATCGCGTTCGACGAGAGCCTCGTTCGCGACGGCGACTGGCTGCCGCTGCGCGGCTACGAGGCGGGGCTCGACCTCCTGTCCATGCCGAACCCGCCGACGGCGATCTTCTGCGGCAACGACCTGATGGCGATCGGTGCGCTGGAGGCGGCGGCGGAAAAGGGCCTGCGCGTACCGGAAGACCTTTCGGTCATGGGCTATGACGACCAGGAACTGGCGCGCTACACGCACCCTCCCCTTTCGACGCTCGTGCTGCCGAACTACGAAATGGGCCAGAAGGCGGCAGAAACGTTGATCGACATGGTGATCCACCACAAGAAATTGCGGCCGATGACGGTGAAGGTGGATGGCCCCCTAGTGGTCAGAGGCACGACCATGGCCCTGAAAGGATGATCCGGCCGCGCGCCGGGGCCGGGGCCGGGCGGATCTATCTGGACGCCTCGTGAGGGGCAATCGGAACCCTATCTGACCGGCCGGATCGCCCGCTATCTGCCGGAGCAGGAGAGGCGATGCTCCTCCTCGATCCCCATACTGATGTGGTGTCGCGAAATGCGGAACGCCGGCAGGTCCGGACACGCTTTGGAGCAACCGGCGGGTTCCGCGGGACCTATTCTCCGATCCCGTATTATTCCGCCATTTGCAATAATGAAGTGTCGAAAGCGGTCATTCAATTCGTTCCGCGATTGACGCAATTTGATCCGGCCGAACGGGAATAGGCCCGTCCACCAAATCAGGAACACAGCCATGAAGCTCTACTACCATCCCCTGTCGGGTCACGCCCACCGCGCTCACCTATTCGCTTCGCTTCTCGGCCTGCAGCATGAGGTTGTTGAGGTCGATCTGAAGGCCGGCGCGCACAAGCAGCCGGAATTCCTGGCGATGAATCCGTTCGGCCAGGTGCCGGTGCTGGACGACAACGGCACGATCGTCTCGGACTCGAATGCGATCCTCGTCTATCTCGCCAAGAAGGCCGGCAAGACGGAATGGCTGCCGGAGGACGCCGTCAGTGCCGCGGCCGTGCAGCGCTGGCTGTCGGTCGCAGCGGGCGAGCTCGCCTATGGCCCGGCCGCCGCCCGCCTCATCACCGTTTTTGGCGCCAAGTTCAGCCCGGAAGAAGTGATTGGCCGGGCGCACACGCTTCTCGGCCGGCTCGAAGACCAGCTTGCCGGGCGCGAATGGCTCGTCGGCGGACGACCGACCATCGCCGACGTCGCGCTCTACAGTTACGTGGCGCGGGCGCCCGAGGGCAATGTGGACCTGTCGGGCTATCCCAACGTCAGGGCCTTCCTTCGCCGGCTGGAGGCGTTGCCGGGCTTCGCTCCCTTCGTCGAAACCCCTGTCGGCCTGTCGGCTGTCGCATGATCTGCCGGCCGGGCGCCTGGAGCGTCCGGCCTCCCGGAGTGGAGGATGAAACGATGGGCGCCGAACGGACGAAGACGAAGCTGGAAACATGGCACGCCGGAGAAAAGGCGATCCAGAAGAAAGTCGGGGTCGCGGAGCGAATGGAAGAGCTCGGCAAGCGGGTGGTCCGTGGCTACATGCCCGACCAGCATCGCGAATTCTTCGGCCAATTGCCGTTCATCGTGGTCGGCAGCGTCGATCCTGACGGTGCGCCCTGGGCTTCGATGCTTGCAGGTCAGCCGGGATTCATATTCTCGCCGGAGCCGACGGTCCTCGATATCGACGTACAACCCGATCCAAGCGACCCAGCCAGTATTGGCATCGTCGACGGCGAGCCCGTTGGGCTGCTCGGTATCGAGCTGCACACTCGTCGTCGCAACCGGATGAACGGGTGTCTCAGCATGCCGGAAGGCGGGGCGTTACGCCTTACGGTCGATCAGAGTTACGGCAACTGCCCGCAGTATATCCAGTTGCGCGATTTCTCGCACGTCCGCGATCCCCATGAACCGTTTACTGGCGTCATCGAAGAGGCCACCGAAATCAACTCCTTCGCACGCGCGATGATCGAAGCCTCGGATACCTTCTTCGTGGCCTCCTACGCTGAGCGCGAGGACAGGCGGCAGGTCGATGTCTCGCATCGCGGTGGCAAGGCGGGCTTTGTCCGCGTTGCCGATGACGGCACGCTCACCATCCCTGATTTCGCGGGCAATCTGTTCTTCAACACCCTCGGCAACATCCTGCTGAATGGCAAGGCGGGGCTGGTTTTCTTCGATTTCGAGACCGGTGACGTCATGCAGATGACCGGCAACGCTGAAGTCATTCTCGACTCCCCCGAAATATCTGCCTTTCAAGGCGCCGAGCGGCTGTGGACCTTCCGGGCGAAGCGTGTGGTCCTCCGGCGCGGGGCACTGCCGCTACGCTGGGCCCTCGAGCAGGATGGCTGGTCGCCGAATTCGCTGATGACCGGCGACTGGGCGCAGGCGGCCGATCGCCTGCGTGCCGCTGAACTCGCAACGAAGTGGCGGCCCTTTCGGGTGACGCAGATGGTCGACGAAACTGCATCGATCCGTTCGTTTCACCTCACCCCGGACGACGGCGCCGGCCTCATTCCGCATGAGGCGGGCCAGCACCTGCCGATCCGGGTCCAGTTGCCCGGCGAAGAAAAGCCGATCATCCGCACGTACACGCTATCGGTAGCGCCCTCCGATGGGATCTACCGAATCAGCGTCAAGCGTGACGGCCTCGTCTCGCAATACCTACATGACAAGATCCAGGTTGGCGGCATCATCGATGCACGCGCTCCCAACGGCGCGTTTACCATCGATGCCCACGAGAAAAAGCGGCCGGCCGTGTTGCTTGGCGGCGGGATCGGCATCACGCCGATGCTCGCGATGCTGCGCCATATCGTCTATGAGGGGCTCCGGACCCGAGGTATCCGGCCGACCGTCCTTTTCCAGGCCGCCCGATCGAAGAAGGATCGTGCCTTCGACCGGGAACTGGCCGCGCTTGTGAACGCTGGTCAGGGCGCGGTTCGTCTCGTTCGCGTGCTCAGCGATGTAAGCGACGCCGAGGAGGGTGTCGACTACGATGCCTCGGGACGCATCGACATGACGATGCTCTCCCGCTTCCTCGCGTTCAACGACTACGACTTCTATCTGTGCGGGCCGCCGGAATTCACGCAAACGCTCTACGACGGCCTGCGCGATCTCAACATCGCCGACGGCAGGATCCACGCGGAGGCCTTTGGTCCCTCATCGCTGGTTCGGCGGCCGGAGATCACGGTTCCGGCGCCGTCGCGCCGTCCTGCCGCGACAAAGCCGGTACCGGTGGCCTTCATCGAATCCTCCAAGGAAACCCGCTGGACGCCCGAGGCCGGAACACTACTCGAATTGGCGGAAGCACGCGGCCTTGCGCCCGAATTCAGTTGCCGCGAAGGAACATGCGGCAGCTGCCGAACAAGACTCCTGGCCGGCGAGGTCACCTATCTCAAGGAACCCAGCGTGGCCGTCGCCGACGACGAGGTTCTCATCTGCTCCGCCGTGCCCGCGGAAGCAAATGCGGGCGGCGACAATAAAATACGGCTTGCTCTCTAATCGGATCTCCTCGCGTCGGTTGGTTCACCCGGCACCGCTTTCCTGCAACGCGCCATATGCCGAGCAGCGAGACCGACTTACTCCGCATCGATCGCCTTACGGCGCGATGCGGCGGGGGACGGCCGTCCCCCGGTCGCCGGTTTAATACTTTCCATCGAACGAAGGAGTTTCTCATGTCTCGCCCGCCGCTACCCGCTTTCAACGAGGAGACCGCACTCGAAATAATCCGCCTTGCGGAGGACGGGTGGAATAGCCGAGATCCTGCCAGAGTAGCGCTCGCCTACACCATCGGCACGCCGGAATGACTGGATTCAAGCTTGATGAACGGGTTCGGCTGTCCATCGAGCTCGCTCTTACCGGACATAGCGGCGACCTGTCGCTCTTGCAGCGGCAGGATGCCGAAGCGAGGAGGCTCGGCATGATCGGCGCTGAAATCGATGTGGCCCGCCAGGGGTCGAGCTTCGATTTCCGAATATCGCGAGCGATTGCGCTCGCCCTCGCCTCAGGTAACGAAGACCGCCGGGCAAGACGCGCGCATGCGACAAAATCTGGGATTGACGGGGCCACCTGTGTGCAGATCGAAAGCCTTGCTGCGGCGTTCATGAATCCGGCCTCCGGCCAGCTTGAAAGGCACGACGTCTGACATAACGATTGCGGCCGCCAGGAACGTCCGGCTATTACAAGGGGGACCGAGGTTGAATCCGGTATTGATCCAGCGGCTCTTTTGAGGATGCCGTGACCGCTGAAAAGGGGGGACGAGTGGATCGTTGGCAGGCGATGAGAATTTTTGTGAAGGTCGCGGAGACCGAAAGCTTCGCGGAAACCGCCCGCCACATGCACATGAGCGCGCCCGCCGTGACGCGTGCCGTCGCTGCTCTTGAAGAGCTGATCGGCGCGCGGCTCTTCGTTCGCACGACACGTTCGGTCAAGATGACTGAGGCCGGGTCCCGATATTTCGAGGATTGTCGCCGGATACTTTCCGACATCGCGGAGGCAGAAGCAGCGGCAGGCGGCTCCTATGCAAGTCCAACCGGCACCCTCGCGGTGACCGCGTCTGTCCTGTTTGGCCAAATGTACGTGCTGCCGATCATGACCGAATTCTTGAATAGCTATGCCATGATGCGCGCACGCATGCTTTTCATCGATCGGCCGGTGAATATCGTTGAAGAAGGTATCGACGTGGCTGTTCGCATCGGCCGTCTGCCGGACTCCGGCTTCTCGGCCGTCAAGGTTGGATCGGTCCGGCGGGTGGTCTGTGGCTCCCCGGAATATTTCGAGCGTCACGGGGTCCCGACGACACCTGCAGACCTGAAAAGTCATCGGATCGCCGCTTCGACAAGCGCCTGGGCATCTCTCGAATGGAGATTTGCAGGAGATCAGCGCGTGACCATCGACTCTACCCTCCAATGCAATACCAACGAGGCAGTCATTACGACTGCGGAGGCCGGATGGGGCCTGACGCGGGTTCTCCACTATCAGATCGGGCCTGGCCTTCTGGCAGGCAAGTTGCAGATCGTGCTCGCCGACCACGAAGAAGCACCTTTGCCCATTCATGTCCTTCATCCGGCAGGTCGTCACGCTCCGGCGAAAGTTAGGGCGTTCGTGGATCTGGCGGTGGAACGCCTAAGAGCCAACCGGCTCCTGAATTGAGCATTCATCTAGGTCGTCTTGCTTTTTGATATCTCTTCGTCGCATGTCATCAAAACGCTTATCACCGCCAAGGGCGTAAGGTATTCCTAAATTTCTAAGGATACTCTTACCGCACGATTGTTTTCCGGTCAGGCGGACCAAACCGTTGCTCAAACTTGATCTTGTGCAGTTCTTGGAGGCCTCCCCGACGCCTGCATTCGCGGCTGGACCCGCCGATCGAATACTTTTCGCCAATCGAGCGGCGCAGACGCTGTTCGGGCGCGAAGATCCGTCGCGATGGGAGCCGGTTTCCGAATTGATCCCGCAATGGAGATCATCCGGCGCAACCTTCCAAGCTTCCGTAAAGGGCGGGTCCGGCGAATGGACCGACTACGACATCACCGTCATCGACGGACTGGGGGAGGCAGGCGACATCGCCATTGTAATGATGGCCGTGGGCGCGCGCCTGGGGTTGGTGTCGGGGGAAGCCAACCGGCGCCTGCAATTTATCATCGACATGCTGCCGCAGGCCATTTGCGTGTTTGATCCGGAAGATCGCTATGTTCTCTGGAACAAACGATACTCCGATCTCTACGCCGACATAGCGCAATCTCTGAGACCGGGAATCCCGTTCGAGGAAATACTGAAAATCAGCCTGGCCAGCGGGGAAATGTCGGAGGTCATCGGGGATGGCGACCTCTGGCTGAAGCAGCGCATGGAGAAGTTTCGCCGGCCGACATCACAAGAGGAGCAACAGTTGCGCGACGGGCGCTGGCTCCGCCATGATGATCGGCGCACGCCCGATGGCGGCGCAATCGGCATGCGCATCGACATCACGGAGCTGAAGCAGCGTGAGATCTGGCTGCGTGAATTGTTCGAAGCCAATCCGATGCCGATGCTGCTCTGCGACGGCGAAGACCTCGCCATTCTGCAGGCCAATACTGCGGCGGTCGACTTCTATGGCTTCAGCAAGCCTGAGTTTGTCCTGAAGACAGCGATGGACTTGCATGTCGAGGAACAGAAGACACAATTCGAAACGGCTCTTACCGGCCTGGCGGATCACTGCAACGCCCGGACGGTATGGCGGCAGCAAGCATCGTCCGGCAAGATGCTCCATGTCCTCATCTATGTGCGGCTCATCCACGAGGGCACCGCCAAGCGGCTGCTGCTCACCATCGCCGACGTGAGCGACCGTGTGCATGCTGAGAGCGAGGCCAATCGGCTCGCGCACCACGACGCCCTGACGGGCCTGCCGAACCGTGTGCTCTTCTACAAGGAACTGGAAGAGGCGATCGCGGCCGGCGGTGCGGACGAATTGGTCGTCTATTGCCTCGATCTCGATGGCTTCAAGCCGGTGAACGATACGTTCGGCCACGCCGCGGGTGACGCCGTATTGAAGCAGGTGGCCGAGAGGCTGAAGGCGCAGGCGGGAGACCGGATGGTCGCCCGGCTGGGCGGCGACGAGTTCGCATTTCTGTTCCGGGCGCAGGGTGAAACCAGAACAGACCTCGCAAACCGCTGTATTGCGGCGCTGGAGAGACCGTTCGTGCTCAAGGGACTATCCATCAAGATCGGCCTGAGCATCGGCATAGCCTCATCCCCGACAGACGGCATCGACGGTGAGGCGTTGGTCCAAGCCGCAGACCGCGCGCTCTATTCCGCAAAGGCAGCAGGCCGCGGCATGTGGAAGTTGGCGACGGATGGCAATGCGGCCGGGGATTCCGACGAAACCTCGGCTGAGAGGCACGCCCGGTCGGCATGACGAACAGGAAGGGTACCCACCGGGTCGTCCGATGCTGCCTGGCGATCCGGGCTATTGCCCAACGCATAGGGACTGGAACGAAGGTGAGCGACCTCATATCGGCCGAGATGAAATATTGCTTCGAAGACGAGGACCTCGATCACGTCTGCAGCCATCTCGGCAGCCAGAAGATCCGCCGTATCCCCGTTCTTGGCCGCGACAAGCAGATCGTGGGCATCCCGTCGCTCAGCGACGTGGCCGTGGAAACCGGCGGAGACGGCGCGGGCGAGGCATTGGCCGCCCTCTCCCGGTTCCCGCGGCGCGCACAGCCAGCCCGGGACGCAGCCGCATTGAGGTAGCCGCATTGAGGTAGCCGTAACGCCAGCTTCATCAACAAGCGCAATTGAATGTCCGGTGCCGGCGTCACACCCCGAGAAAGTCACTCATCAGGCGCCGGTACTCCGCTTCCGGCCTACCATAACAGTCATGTGCGAAAGCCTCGAGGGCCGGACGATCCCGGACGACAACGTTGCCACGCAACGAGCGGATGAGGCCCTCGCCCTCCAGAACGTGGAGCGCGGTCGTCACACTAGGGCGCCTGACGCCGAGGAGCACCGAGAGGAGTTCGTGCGTTACGGCCATCTCGTCGCTGCGGGAGCGGTCGTGGCACATGAGGAGCCAGCGGGCGAGGCGCTCGTTGACGTCATGCACCGCGTTCGACACCGCTGTGTGTGCCAATTGAACGGCGAACCCCTCCATGGACCGGTTCATGATTTGAACGAAGGGCTTGCTCTGGTCCATCCAGCGACGGAAATCGTTGAAGTCCATGCTGTAGCCTTCGGCATCGAGTTGGACCGTGACGTCGTAGGAACTGATCCGGGCACCAGTAACCGCGGCAGTCGGGATATACCCGTCAAAGCCGAAGATACCGGCCTCCGCGCGCCGCCCCAGCGGTGTCATGATCACCACGGATCCGATACCAGATGTCAGGAAATGCACCGCGTCGATCGGCTTGTCACGATGCGCCAGTGGTGTGCCCTTTGAAAAGACATTGTGCGTCAAATCCGGCGCCAGCATTTGGAAAACGATTTCCGGCAGGAACTGCAGGAGATTGTTGGGGGGCGCTGAGCGCAACGTGGCGGTCATGTTGACGCCTCCACTCTATGGCCGGGGCTTGTTTCTGCGCGTCCGGCTTTAGGAGATGATGCCGGTGATGGGACAAGCTTACGCCTTCCTGCCGCACTGGCAAGGGCGGGTGTCAACGCGATGCGCCAACGCCGGGATACAAGGAGGGCCGGTCCGCAGGTCGCGGGCCAGCCTTTTTCCATCAAGCCAAAAAAGCAGCTTGGATTAGCAATCACCGCCGATAACGCAAACGCTCCTGCTCGATTTCTGCGGGACCGTAAGGGTCGAGCGTTTCATCGAAGCGCGCCCAACCCTGTTCGGTATAGGCTGCACGCCGCTCGACCGGATCGACCCAGTTGGACTGCCGCAGCACAGCCTCGGCTTCCGGATAGAGGTTTTCCTCGACACGGGCAGTCACGAGCGTACCCCCGCGGCGCACGCCTTCCGCATAGACATGGGCATGTTCCTCCGGCACGCCGGATTCCGTCATCGCGCCGATGATGCCGCCTGCAGCGCCGCCCGCGACCGCGCCTGCGGCGGCGCCGGCCGCGGTTGCGGCCAGCCAGCCGGCGGCGACCACCGGGCCGACGCCGGGAATGGCCATGACACCGAGGCCGGTAAGAAGACCGCCGACGCCACCAACGGCGGCACCAATCCCGGCGCCCGTTCCGGCGCCTTCGGCAGCATTCGTATCGCCGGTCCGCCGATCATCTACATTGTTCGAGACGATGCTGATGTCATCCGAAGGAATGCCCCGCGCTTCGAGGGCGCTGACGGCGGCGCGAGCATCGGAATAGTCGTCAAAAAGTCCGGTAGCGGTTTTCTTCATGGAAATGTCCTCTTAATTTGCAACGATGTTGCCTTGATAGTCGAGCGCGACGGTGACGGACTTTCCGTCCTTCATCGCTGTGCCACGCCAGACACCTTTGTCGTCCAGCGCAAGCCCTGTGACGTCGGGATAGCCCGCCTCGACGAGGCGCTCCTTGGCCTGTTCCTCGGTGAAGCTGTTTGCGCCTTCGACCGGCGCCGCGGCGTTCTTGTCGTCAGGGGTCGCAATCGCCGGTGTATCGCCATCGGTGGCAGGTGCGGTGGAGGTCTGCGCGAAGGCGCCAAGGGTCGATGCGCCGACAAGTGCGGCGGCGAGCAATAGCTTTTTCATGATATCTCCTCGTTTTCAGCCGTTGAAGGCAAGGAGCAAACCGGGATACAGGCGTTTGGTTCCGCGCTAATTCTGAGATTGCCTAAAATAAATCCAGGCTAGTGCCGGATTTTTCAATTCGCGCGAACTGCCAGCCATACCGTCCCGGCCCGAAGAAGCATCTGCCTCGCCGACCTGTTTCAGCCAGCGAGGCGCAACCGGGCTTTCAGGTTTAGCGCAGACCGGTCTGCTTGGCTGGCTCGTCGTTCTCGTCGGGGTTCGGATTGGGCTCCTCATCGGGCAGATGATCGTGCTCCGGCTCCTTGATCGGCGGGCTTGGCTCGCCAATCGGTGGCAGGTTAGGGACCGGGCTCGGGCCGGGGCTGGGTTCGGTTGGAATGATAGCCATGGAAGACTCCTTGCAGGTTCGGCCGGGAGCTATTGCGCCTTCACATTGCGCGCTCCGGCCTGGCGGAAGGCTTGTTCGGCCTTGAGAAGATCGGGACGCGCGATCGCGGATTTCGCCGTGGAGCGGCGCGTCGACGCGGGTGGCGTCACCGCCGGAAGGCGCTGTGCCAGCCGTATTTGCCCCCATTTCGGGCTCGACGAAAACATCGGTACGGATAATTCCGCATTGTTGTACGAGATGCTCGACGGCGTGGTCGGCGGCCTCTCGGGTCGCGAATGTCGCCCACATGGTTTTCGTGCTGTCATCGGACATTGCCCTTCTCCTCTTCTTCAGGGATCAGGTTTGCAACGCGACAAGGGAGTGATGGTTCAGAACAGAGTGCTACGCGCTATCCCGCGTGTAGAACATGCGGGCAGAGGCCTCGATGATGGAGCGGTGCTTGACGGGGTCGAAGGTGACGGCGGGGAATGTCTCGAAGAGATACTTGGCAAAGCTCTCCCTCGCCTCCTCCGACGCATCGAACCAGGGTTGCGAGGTGACTTCATCGAAGACCGACTTCAATGCGCCCAACTCGTCCGGCTCGAAAGTCCCCTTGGAAGTGTAGCTGCCCACGCCCGCCTCCTCTGTGCGACAGGCATGAGTCTAGGTCCGTATAGGTGCGTTTCAAAGCGGTATCATGGTACGAAATCGTACGGAGAAAGGTTAATCCGTCACGTCGCGAGGCAAATGGCTGTCCACACCACGCGCGAGAAGCCCGTCAGCCTCGACGTCACGCAACCCTTTCACACGGCGCAGGAAGCCGATGAGATGGCGGCGGTCCTCTTCGCTATCGACGGCGCCGTCGAGCACCGCAACGCCGTCGCGGATCGTGAGCTCGAGCGTTGCAAGATCAACCCTGCCGTCGTCTTCGAGCGCCTCGATGATCCGCGCCTCGAGGTCGTCGCCGGCGGTAATATCGCCGGTTTCGTCCGTAAACGGCAGCGGTGCGCCATCGACATCCCGCGCGCCGGGTTCACGCGTGATCGCAATGCCCTCCTTGTCGACCTGATCCAGATCTGCGTATAGGGTGCCGTAAGGCGCGTTCTGCGCAGCCCGACGTGCATTATCCTCGTCCGGATAGGGCCAGCCGTCGCGGGTGTCCCGCTCCTCGTAGTCTCGAAAATCCTCTTCACGAGAGACTTGTTTGCTATCGGCCATCGTCTTGCTCCACGGTTTGACGTTGGAATGATGACAGCCAATCGCACAGACCGGAGTTTGTTCCGCAGAACAGCCGCGACCGCGCCGCTGTTCCGTCATTGCGCACCGGGCCGGCCGATGTCATCTTCGAGCATCTTGCGCGCACGGTTGACTCTGCTTTTCACCGTGCCGATCTCACAGTCGCACAGCCGTGCGGTATCTATGTAGCTGACGCCCATCGCCACGAGCAGCAACGTACGGCGCGAGCGCGGCGGAAGGCGGCGCAGGGCGCAGCGTAGTTCGCTGCGGCGAACCGCCCATTCCTGCGGCGCCATGATGCTCGCCCGTTCTAGCAGGCCGTCATCCAGTCCGACAGGCTCCCGGCAGCGGCGGCGATATTCCGTGTTGAAGCTATTGCGCATGATCGTGAAGAGCCACGAGCGGAGTTTTGTATTGGGGTGAAACTGATGCGAGGACCGAAGCGCCCGCATCACCGTTTCCTGGATCAGGTCCTCCCGGTCGCTCGCCGAACGGGTCAGCTGCTGGGCGAAGCGCCTCAGCGCGGGCAGCTGGGCTTCTATGCCGGCGTGGACCGTCTGAGAAGCGGGTTCGGAGACCAAGGCGTCCATTCATTCCTCCATTTTGAAGGAAACGAGACGGGCCCGCGGAGGTTGCCGTACGATAGCGTACAGATGTGGCTGGAAAGAAAATGGAACACTTGGCGGCTTCGCCAGTCCCTATGGAAGCGATGACGCTGCGAGGCGACCCATGACCCACTACTTCTTTCACATCTGCAGCCGAACGGAACGGATCGAAGACCGGGAGGGTGCGGATTTCGATACGCTGGACGCCGCCCTTGCTGAGGCCCGTCTTGCAGCGCGCGAGATTCTGGCCGAGGATTTGCGAAAGGGGCACGTGGATGAAACGCGTCTCTTCGAAATCGTCGATGAACTGGGGGAGCTGATGGCGCGGGTGCCCTTCAAGGAAGCGATCAGCTAGCCGGCCGCGAGACGACGGCGCCGATGAGCCGCTCGTATTCCTTTTCGCATTCGCCATAGGCATCGCGCGCAAAGGCTTCCAAACCGGCGCGGTTGCGCACGCTGACGACACCGCGCTCGGAGTAGATGAGCTTCTTGCCCTCCAGCACATGAAGCGCCGTCGTCACGCTAGGGCGTCGCACGGCGAGCATGATCGACATGAATTCGTGCGTCAGGCTAATATCCGAACCGTCCACCCGGTCGTGGCACATCAATATCCATCGGGCGAGCCGTTCGTCGATATGGTGCACGGCATTGGAAAGCGCGGTATAGGCCTGCTGGACAGCCAGTGCCTGGGTGTAGCGCGCAAGCAGCCTTTGAACCTCGCGATCTTCCGTCAAAACCGCTTTCAAGTCTGCAACAGGAAGACGGTAAGCCTGGCCTTGCATCTGCATGTGGATGGAGAATGGGTCGGCGTCGACGTCAAGGACCGCCGATACCGGACACATACCGTCCCTTCCGATGATCCCGATTTCGCTATGCTGCCCCTCCGGCGAGCGGATGACGACGGAGGCAATGCCACTTTCGAAGAAATAGGCGTATTCCATCGGCTGATGGGGAGAAGAAAGCGGGTGCGAACGGGGAAGATCGACGCGCTCCAATCGTGCGGAGAACCGCTGCAGGCTCGCTTCCGGTAAACGCCGTAGCAGGGTGTTTCGAAACCTGCCCTCCCAAACGTCATCCATCCAACGATCCCATGCGGTTCAGCGACCGCATATCCGCCAAAGGCTTCGGTCCTTCCTAAAGTCAATGGCTGTCCATCTATGACCATAAAATCGACGAGACAACCCAGCGTCGGGCGTCGGTACGGAAGCGGACAGAAGGATGGAAATGGGCGCAATGCCCGGTATGGCGCCGAAGAAGGCCGCCGATTTTCGTCCGCGCTCGTGAACGCGTCGGCGAGCGGGGCTGACCCTGCTGTCACACCTCCTGGGTACCGTGCGGTATTGCTTCGAGAACCAGCCGGAAGGTGACGACAGGCACGCGGTTCGCGTCCTGCAATTCGACGGAAATACTGTCCACCGGCTCATTCGGCAGACCATCGATGGCCATCTCGGCCAGAAGCATCCTTGCCTCGTCTTTGGCCTTTTCCAGATCCGCGAATTCGAATCCGCGGTCGGGCTGCAATACGCCGTCCTGATCCTGGATCTTGAAATAATACCGTCCCATTGCCGCCTCCCGGATTGGCAGGACAATGTCAAAGCGGGGCAAACGTTCCATGGACAAGCCCGGCGAAAGGATAGGGCGGCCAACGCTCGGGGAAACTTGGCAACGTAGGGCTTGAGGCCAGCGCCCAATCGCCGAATGGCAACTGTGTTTTCCCTTGCGGGAGAGCGGAATGTGTCACGTCAACAAGATGAGATGAAGCGGCGCGGCGGCATATGTCGGCTCCGCACGAAATCGACCGATCCCACTAAACTACACGACCTGTCGGGGCAGACGACGCCACATGTACGGTTCCGTACACACCCCCAATCGGCAGGAACATCCCCTCTCCCCGTCCATTTGAATGGCACAATTCGTGGGGAGAGTCATGCAACATCTCGACAAGGAACGCTCGACACCATCGATCAAAGTGTTCGACGTGATCGCATATTGCCGATCGCACCAGATCGACGAGCGAGAGACCAGAAAGCTCCTGCTCATTCTCGGTCATTTTGCGAGCAGGCTCGAAATCCAGATGAACCTGACGAAACGACCGGTGCGCTTCCGATAGCGATTTATCCTGCAATCAGGAACAAGCGGCGCCAAGGCCGAAGAACTGAAGGCCGCGTTCGACGAACACCTGCAGGAAGCGGAAGGCCAAATCGAGCGCCTCGTTCAGGTGTTTGAAATCCTTGGTAAGCCTGCTCCAAAACCTGCCCTGCCATCGACGGCATCCTCGAAGAAGGCCAAGAGATCCTGGAGGAATTCAAGGATTCCTCTGCACTCGACGCGGGTCTGCTGGCAGCTGCACAGGCTGTGGAACAGTACTAGATCGCCCGTTGTGGCACGCTGAAGTTTTGGGCCCTGCAGTCGCGGCACAAGGATGTCACCCAACTGCTCGAGCAGACTCTGTCGGAAGGAACAAAGACCGACCAAGCGCTGACCCGGCTCGCCGAAACGACGGTGAACCGCGAAGGCAAGGCCAAGGCTGCCTGACCATGCGGGCGGGTAGCCGAAGCCGCCCGCCCAATCATTGCGTGATCCGATCCAAGAGTACCCTCATGTTCGGAAATTGGCGCCATATATGCGTCGACATGCAGCGAATGTTCGCCGAAGACACGCCGTGGCGGGTTCCCCGGATGGAAGCAGTGTCGCCACAGGTCATCGAAGTGGCGGCGCGCTACAGTGCTCGCACAACGTTTTCCCGCTTCTGCCCGCCGCCTCGCCCCTCCGATGCGTGCGGCATGTGGAAGACCTACTACGAGAAGTGGTGGATGATGACGGGCGAGCACCTGCCCGCCGACATGCTCGACCTCGTTCCCGAACTTGCATGTTACTGCCCACCGGCGAGGGTCTTCGACAAACGAACCTATTCGCCCTGGGTCGGCGGCCGCCTGCATTCCTGGCTTGTCATGCAGTCCATCGACACACTTGTCATCACAGGTGGAGAAACGGATGTCTGCGTGCTGGCCACAGCTCTCGGCGGCATCGATCTCGGCTACCGGGTCGTCCCTACTTAAGGATGCGGTTTGCAGCGGCGCCGACAAGACACACGATGCCTCGCTCACTCTGCTTGGCAATCGCTTCTCGGCACAGGTGGAGTTGCTTCTCACCGAGGAATTTCTCTCATCCGATCCGGGCGCAGGCCAATAGCATCCTTCAGGCGCCTTTCGGCCCGAGGGGCGCAGCGCCCTTCACATAGGCCACTTTT
>CAMLOC010000002.1 GCA_946481465.1 uncultured Shinella sp.
CCGCGCCGCGAAGGCCGTTATGCCAGCATCAGATCTTCTTGCCCGTGGCCATGTTGTAGTCGACCACCATCGGGCTCGCGGTCTTGTTCTTCGCGTCGAAGGCGGTGAACTTGAACTCGATCTTGGTGAAGTTGATCGAGATCGATTCGCTCGGACGGTCGCCGCCCGAGGAGACGCTGTAGCCCGAGATGAGCGAATCGGTCAGCGTGTATTCGACATAGGTGTCGCCCGGGTCGCCGGTGTTGACGAGGTGGATTTCCACCTTCTTGCCCGCGGTGCCCGTCACCGATTCGGCGAACAGGGCCGTCGAGGCGCTGTCGAGCATCTTGGTGATGACGACTTCGCTGACGCTCGGCTGGCTGGATTCGCGGTTCGTGGCGCCGCCCGTCGGGGTGGAGATGCCGCGGCCGACGCCGAACTGCAGGGACTGCACCTCGATCCACTTCGTGTGCTTCTCGTGCGTCGCTTCCCCGTCGATGCCTTCGTATTTCAAATAGACTGCCATAGTTAGCTCCCTTGGTATCCTGGTGAGATGTTGTCGATGCACCGGGGCGGTCATGGCCCTCCCGGCATTGCCTTCATTGTGCTGCCACGAATTCCGTCGGTTGGTCCGGTTGCGCGACCGTATCGCCCGAAGGTTGCGCGTGGAATTCGAACTGGCCGTTTTCATCGAGCACGGCTTTCAGCCCGCCGATCTGCCCGCCCTCCGCCATGACGGCGAGAACATGGGAGGAAAGTCTCGGCAGGAGACCACGCGAAAGGATGTACTCGATGTTTCGGGCGCCGCTTTCCACTTCCGTGCAGCGGCTGGCGATCTCCTCGACGAGCGTCTCGTCCCAGCTCAGCACCGCATTGTAGTTCTCCGCGAAACGCTTGCGGATGCGGCCGAGCTGCAGGGTGACGATCTGGCGGATCACGTCGTCGGAGAGCGGGAAATAGGGCACGACGGAGCAACGGCCGAGGAAGGCCGGCTTGAAGCTCTTCAGGAGTTCCGGCCGGATCGCCTCCGTCAGCTCGGCCAGGTCCGGCCGCTTGGCGGGATCCGCATAGAGCTTGTGGATGAGGTCGGTGCCGGCATTCGAGGTCATGATGATGACCGTGTTCTTGAAGTCGATGTCGCGGCCTTCGCCGTCGCGCAGCATGCCCTTGTCGAACACCTGGTAGAACACGTCCTGCACACCCGGATGGGCCTTTTCCATCTCGTCGAAGAGGATGACCGAATAGGGCCGGCGGCGCACGGCCTCCGTCAGGACGCCGCCTTCGCCGTAACCGACATAGCCGGGGGGCGAGCCGACGAGCATGGAGACCTTATGCTCTTCCTTGAATTCCGACATGTTGATGACGGTGAGGTTCTGCTCGCCGCCATAGAGCAGGTCGGCCAGCGCCAGCGCCGTCTCGGTCTTGCCGACGCCCGAGGTGCCGACCATCAGGAACACGCCGATCGGTTTCCTCGGATCGAGCAGCTTTGCCCGCGAGGTGCGGATGGTCTCGGCGATCGCCTCCAGCGCATGGGACTGGCCGATGACGCGCTCGCGCAGCTTGTCGTTGAGGCCGAGGATCGTCTTGATCTCGTTGGAGACCATGCGGCCGACCGGGATGCCCGTCCAGTTGCCGACCACTTCGGCGATCGCCTGGCTGTCGACCGTCACCCGCATCAGGGGCGTCTCGCCCTGCAGCGCTTCCAGCTCCCCGGTGAGGGCGGAAAGCTCGCTCTTCATCTCCTCGGGGCTCTTTTCGCCCGGCGCGGCTTCGTCCGGCGCCGTCAGCGCGTCGTGCAGCGCGCGGATGCGCGAGACGAGGTCCTGCTCGCGCTTCCACTGGTCTTCCAGCTTTTCCAGTTCCTCGGCAACGCGCACACGCTCCTCTTCGAGGTCCGCGATGCGGGTGGCGTGGTCCGCGCCGATCTTCGTCTCGCGGGCAAGCACGCCGAGGTCGACGTCGATCATCTCCACCCGGCGGCGGCGATCTTCCACCGCGGCCGGAATGGCGTTGCTGGCGATGGCGACGCGCCCGCAGGCCGTGTCGAGCAGGCTCACCGCCTTGTCGGGCAACTGGCGGCTCGGAATGTAGCGGCGCGACAGCCGGACCGCGTCCTCCACGGCCTCGGCAAGGACGCGCACGCCGTGGTGGCGCTCCAGCGTCGGGATGAGGCCGCGCATCATGGCGATGGCCGCCGTGTCGTCGGGCTCCTCCACCTTGACCACCTGGAAGCGGCGGGTGAGCGCCGGGTCGCGCTCGAAATACTTCTTGTATTCCGCCCAGGTCGTGGCGGCGATCGTGCGCATCTCGCCGCGCGCCAGCGCGGGCTTCAGGAGGTTCGCCGCATCGTTCTGGCCGGCAGCGCCCCCGGCGCCGATCAGCGTGTGCGCCTCGTCGATGAACATGATGATCGGCTTGGCGGAGGCCTTCACCTCCTCGATCACCTTCTTCAGCCGGTTCTCGAACTCGCCCTTCATGCCGGCGCCCGCCTGCAGGAGGCCGAGGTCGAGCGACAGGAGCTCGACGTCCTTGAGCGCGGACGGCACCTCGCCGGCGGCGATCTTCAGCGCGAAGCCCTCGACGACCGCGGTCTTGCCGACGCCGGCCTCGCCGGTCAGGATCGGGTTGTTCTGGCGGCGGCGGGTGAGGATGTCGACGATCTGGCGCGTCTCGGAATCGCGGCCGAGCACGGGATCGATCTTGCCTTCGCGCGCCCGCGCGGTGAGGTTGATCGTGTACTGGTCGAGCGCCGAGCCGCCGGCCGGGCCGGCCGGGGAGGCGGCGGGCGCGCCGCCGGACGTGGCCGCCTTGCCGCTGGCGGCGGCCGACTGGCCGGCCTCGCTGCTGCCCGAGACGATCTTCAGAAGGCTGGTCTTCAGCGTTTCGGCGTTGATGCGGGCAAAGAGCGGCGAGGCGTCGCGCGCCAGCGCCGACAGCGCGTCGTCGCCGAGCAGGCTGACGAGGAGGTAGCCGCTGCGGATCGAGCTGTCGCCATATTGCAGCGAGCCGTAGATCCAGGCTTCCCGCACCCACTTGACCACGTTGGGGGTGAGCGCCGGCGAGCGGCTGTTGCCGGTCTTCAGCCGGTCGAGCACCTTGGTGAGGTCGGCCGCCAGCCGCCCCGTGTCGATCTCGAAATGCCGCAGGATCGCCGCGACGTCGTTGTCGGTCGCCTCCACCAGCTTCGTCAGCCAGTGCTCGATCTCGACATTGTAATGGGTTCTGGACAGTGTCAGCCCGACGGCGCCTTCGAGCGACGAACGGCAATGCGCGTTCAGTCGCCCTACCAGTGATTGCAGATCCACGTTCAGCAAAACAGCCCCCCAGCTCTTGCCACGCCAGACGCCCGGGAAAACCGTGCTTCAGCGCAAAAGGATGATTAGAATCAATTCTCGTAAGACAAAACGGTTACCAACTCTAAAACCTAGTACGCGTAAAAGTCTACCACCGTCTTCTTCTCACCCGGAGAGTGCGGCGTCGACATTCGGATAGATTGGAAACAGCCTTAAGAAACCGCTCATCTCGAAGACCAGGCGAATGCGGCTGTTGAGGCCGGCCAGCGCCATGCCGCCGCCCGCCGCGCGGATCTTCTTGGCCGCGGACAGGAAGGCGGAAAGCCCGGTGCTGCTGATATAGTCGAGATTTGTCAGGTCTATGACGAGGTTGACGTCGCCCCGGTCGATGACGGCGGAAAGATGCCTGTCGAAGACGGGAGAGGTCTGGCTGTCGATCCTGCCGCTGGGAGAAACGACGAGCTTGCCTCCCTGCCGGGCTTCGGCGATGTTCATGATGATATTGACCTCGGGCTTAGTGTTGATCACTCTGGCGCTTCGCCGGACGGCGTCGGATGCGGGCGATGATTTCAGAAAGTTGCACGACTTGCCAGAACGTTTTTTGACACTTTTCGGTGCGCCGGCGTGATGCGGGAAAACCGGGTTTCCGACACCGCGCTCGTGGCGCATCTGCGCGCCTCGCTCCTGCCGCAGCGTTTTCCCGTGCGCCGCGAGGCCGAACTGGAGGGCGGGGCGGGCGAAGCGGGCGACGCCGTCTCCTTCCACGATCACCATTGGCCGGCGCCCTCGGTGCTTTCTGCCAGCGCCGTGCGGGTGGCGGGCGGCGATATCGCCGCGGCCCTGCGCGCGGCCGGCATCCGCCAGCTGCTGCGCGCCCTCGTTTCCACGGCGGGGAGCGCGCGCGAGGCGCTGGCGGCGCTGGCGGAGCGGGTCGACACGACCGGCCTCGACATCGGCCTCCTCGTCCTCGACGTGGTCACTGGCCGGGCGTCGGGCGCGGCCTGCGGCAAGGCTGCGGCGATCCTTCCCCGGGCGGACGGCGCCGGCGAGGCGGTCCTTGCGGCCGGCGATATCCTCTGGCTTTCGGCCGGCGACGTCGCCGCGCTCCCTTCCGGCGCGGCTGCCCCGCTGGAGGGCATCGGCGCGCTGGTGCGCGGCCGGGTCGATCGCGAGCGGTCGGGCGCGGCCTGCGCGCTGCTGTTCAAGGCGCGCGGCCGGCTTGCGCGGGAAACCGCCTTTACCATCGGCAACACCCATGGCGACATCCAGGTGGCGGCGGAGAAGGTGCGGCGCTTCCTGGAGATGCACGGCGCCGGCGAGGCCGACGTCACCGGCATCGACGTGGCGCTCGACGAGATTCTCACCAATGTGGTGAACTACGGCTTCGAGGACGGCGAGGCGCACGAGATCGTCCTCGCCCTGTCGATTACGGCGGGCCTCCTGACGATCGAGGTGCAGGACGACGGGCGACCCGCTCGGCATTCCCGTGCCCGATATCGAGGCGGACCTGGAGAGCCGGCAGATCGGCGGGCTCGGCATGCATTTCGTGCGCACGCTGCTTGACAGGGTCACCTACAGCCGCCGTAATGGCTGGAACGTGTTGAAACTGGAAAAGCACCTCGTCGAAGAGGCGGAGAAGGCCCTGTGAACGCCGCACGCATGGGAGACATGGTCAAGCAGGACGCGCCGCATTGCCATGCGCCGATCCACCCTGCCGCGCTCGTGCCGACGCCCGTGCCGCATCCCGCCCTGCCGCTCGCCATCATCGGCGGCCTGCCGACCGTGATGATCGGCAACATGCCGGCCGCGCGCGTGACGGACATGACCATCCTCTGCTCGCTGCCCACCTGCGTGCCGGGCGGGCCGGGCATGATCTCCAAGGGCTCCTCCACCGTTCTGATCGGCGGCCTGCCGGCCGCCAGGGTCAACGACCTGACGCTGCACGCGGTCTGCGTGGCGCCGATCCCCAGCCCCGTCGGCAAGATCCTGCCGCCCGGCTGCCCGACCGTGATGATCGGCGGCTGAGGTGCGGCTTTCCCATTTCGAGAGGCTGCGGCCGGTCTGCCCGCTCTGCCGCCTGAACGGGCTGGAGGGTCGGCTGCGGCTCACCACCGTGGAGGCGGAGGCGGGGGACGATGTGGCGAGCGGCATCCTGTCCTGCGAACTGTGCGGCTCGGAATTCCCCATCCTCGACGGCATGCCGGTCATCGTGCCGGAGGTGCGCCGCTTCGTGCAGGACAACCTCTTCTACCTGATGGCCCGCAGCGACCTGACGCCGGCCGTCGAGAGCCTTTTGGGCGACGCGGCGGGGCCGGGCAGCGGCCTGGAATCGATCCGCCAGCACGTCTCCTCCTATGCCTGGGACCATTGGGGGGACCGCGATCCCGTCGCCCCCGCGCCGGTGCCGGGCGGCGGCGTTCCGGGCGCGGTCTCGCGCAACCTCGCCCAGGCCCTCGACATGCTGGAGGGCGACCTGCCCGACGGCCCGGTGCTCGACATCGGCTGCGCGGCGGGGCGCACGGTCACGGATGCGGCCGAGCGGCTCGGCCGCGACGTGCTCGGCATCGATCTTTCCGTGCCGCTGGCGCGCTGCGGCCGGCAGGCGGTGGTCGGCGGGCGCATCGACTACGGCCTGCGCCGCGTCGGCCTCGTCTACGACCGGCGGTCCTACGCCCTCGGCCATGCGGCGGGCTCGCGCGGCGACGTCTGGCTCTGCGATGCGCTGGCGCTGCCGTTTTCGGCCGGCACCTTCGCGCTCGCCATCGGCATGAACGTCGTCGACTGCATGCGCGATCCGCGCGCCGGGCTCGTCGAGATCAGCCGCGTGCTCGCCGACGACGGCCGGGCGGTGCTGTCCGTGCCGTTCGACTGGGCGGGGCAGGTGACGCCGGTGGAGGCCTGGCTGGGCGGCCATTCGCAGCGCTCCGTCCATGCCGGCAGCCCCGAGGCCATCCTGGACCTCCTCCTGTCCGAAGGGCCGCTTGCGGCCGGCACGCTGCGGCGCGCCGGCGTGCCGGCGGAGGCGCCCTGGCACGTAAGGTTGCACGATCGTTCCTGCATGTATTATTCCGCTTACCTGGTGGCCGCGCGCAAGACGGTGGGGTAACATCCGCGCATGCCAGCGATTCCGTGATTCTTGGATCAGGCGGAAAATCCGGATCGTCAGCGGGGGTGGACAATGCGATTGCGACTTGTACTCAAGGGGCCGGAGCGGCTGATGGCCGGCCTGCGGGAGAAGACCGTCGAGACGGGCGCCGTCGTCATCGGGCGCTCCGCCGAGGCCGACTGGGTGCTCGCCGATCCCGAGCGCATCGTCTCCAAGCGCCATTGCCGCATCGAGCGGCAGGCCGGCGGCTTCCTCCTCACCGACATGTCCACCAACGGCGTCCTGGTCAACGGCGTGCCCCTGGCGCGCGAGGCCTCCCGCATGCTGGTCGACAGGGACGTGCTGACGCTCGGCGACGCGGTCATCGCGGTTGCGGTCGAGACGGAGGCGCCGGCCGTGGCGGTTGAAGCCGGCCGCGCCGTTCCGGCCGCCGGCGCCGACGATCCCTTCGCCGAAGGCCCGTTCGGCTTCGACGACCTTGCCGAGCAGGCCGTCAAGGTCGCCATCCTGCCGGACGCGGGGCCGGAGAATGCTCGGGACAAGGTTGAAGTTCTACAGGATTGGTGGATTCCCGACGCGGCAAGCCGGCATGGCGAGCCGAATCCTGTGGATATCTCCGGGGGCATGGGCAATGCCTCGAATGCAAATACCAATGCGGCGGGCGAGACGGTAGCCTCGTCCGGGGCGGAAGCGAATCTCGTTGCAGCGGCAATAGGGCTGGATGCGGCGACGGTCGCAAAGGCTGTTGAAGCGTCGATGTCGGTCTTGTCTGTGGACGAAAAACGTAGGTTCGAGGAGCGGTTGCACGATCTTCTTCGCAAGGAGAAGGCAGGTTGACGACTGGACTTCATCCGGTGCGGTGGCGGCTGGCCGGGTTGCGCGCGGTGTTCGCGCGCCCTTTCGCCCTTCTGTGCCTGGGTCTTGTCGCCGTTTCGCTCACGGGCTGCGGCATGTTCGGCGACAAGAAGCCGCCGCCGAAGGAGATCGAGATCAAGCCGGCGCCGGTCGATGCCAGCCTCGACGTCATCGCGGTCGCCTCGCCCCTCGTCAATCCGGGGCCGGACGGCATGCCGCAGCCGGTGGTGATGCGGCTCTACCAGTTGAACGGCGAGACGGCATTCGCCAATGCCAGCTTCCGCCAGCTCTGGGAGACGGACGCCGAGACGCTGGGGCCCACCATGCTGGGCAAGACGGAGCTTTATTTCGCACCCGGTGAGGTGCAGCGGGTCAAGGCGAACCTGATCGAGGGAACCACGATTATTGCCGTGGTGGTCGGGTTTCGCAATTTCGAGGAGGCCAAGTGGCGGGCCATGGTCGGGCTCCAGGGGGACAAGAAGTTCAAGCTCAAGGCGGAGCTGAAGACGCTGTCCATCGAACTGGGGCCGCAGGACTGAGCACGTCGGGGCGTGGCGGCAAGGCCGGTGCGACGCGGGCAGGGCCCGCGCCGCCGGCGTAAGGAAGGGTGTGGATGTCGTTCGATGACAAGGTGATCTGGTCGGAGGGGATGTTTATCCGTGCCCAGCACTTCCAGCA
Source organism: uncultured Shinella sp. (assembly GCA_946481465.1). Next base: position 7,912 of record CAMLOC010000002.1, read on the forward strand.
GGAAGCGCGCCATGTCGAGCGCCAGCTGAGGGCCCGCACCCGGGCGCTCGTCCCCTATGGCTGGGGCCTGACCGAACTGCGCCTCAACCGCGAGCTCCTGTCGATCGGCCAGTTCGCCGTCGAGCGGGCGGCCGGCGTGTTTCCCGACGGAACGCCCTTCTCGCTGCCCGACGACGGCGTGCGCCTGCCGCCGCTGATGCTGGGCGAGAACGTGCGCAACGCCGTCATCTACCTCACCTTGCCGCTGACGGAGCCGGGCGGGCGCGAGGTGGCGGATGCCGAGGCCGAGCTGACCACGCGCTACACGCTCGCCGAGGTCGACGTGGCGGACGCCAACAGTTCCGATCTTTCCGCCGCGCCGATCAATGTCGGCAAGCTGCGCCTGCGCTACGGGCTGGAGACGAGCGACCGCAGCGGCCTCGTCGGCATCGGCCTTGCGCGCATCGTGGAGGTGCGCAGCGACAATTCCGTCGTGCTCGACGAGAGCTACGTGCCGCCGGCGATGGATTGCGCGGTCTCGCCCATCCTCTCCGGCCTCCTGACGGAGATCGTCGGCCTCACCAACCATCGCGGCGAGGCGATCGCCTCGCGCCTTGCCGGCACCAATGTCGGCACGGCCGCCGAGATCACCGACCTGATGATGCTGCAGACGATCAACCGCTGGCAGCCCGTCTTCACCCACATGGCCTCGGCCGCCTTCGTGCATCCCGAGCGGCTGTTCGTGGCGATGATCGGCCTTGCCGGCGAGCTGGCCACCTTCACCGCCGCCGGCCACCGGCCGCGCCCCTTCCCGCTCTACGACCACGAGCGCCTGCAGCTGTCCTTCGCGCCCGTCGCAGCGGCCGTGCGCCAGGCGCTCAACGCCGTGCTGGAGCGCAGCGCCATCACCATCCCGCTCATCGAACACCGCTACGGCATCCGCGTCGCCGATGTGCCGGACCGCTCGATCTACGGCAAGTATTCCTTCATCCTGGCGGCCAAGGCCGACATGCCGGCCGACGCGCTGGTGCGCCGGCTGGTCGGCCAGATCAAGATCGGCGCGGCCGAGCAGATCACCGAACTCGTCAATGCGGCGCTTCCCGGCATCATGCTGCGCGCCCTGCCGGTCGCCCCGCGCCAGATCCCCTATCACACGGGCAAGGCCTATTTCGAACTCGACCGCTCCAGCCCCAACTGGAAGCAGGTGGCGGCCGGCACCGGGCTTGCGATCCACGTCGCCGGCGATTTCCCGGCGCTCGAGCTCGACCTTTGGGCCGTGAAGGACTGAGGAGGCGGGCGTGAACGATCCATTTGCCGATTTCCCGAACGCCGACGACACGATCCGCAGGCCGCTGGGCGGCGTGCAGGCGCGTCCGGTCTCCGGCTTCGGCCAGGAAAGCCTGCCGCGCGGCGGCTTTTCCTCCGGCGACGGTGGCTTCTTCTCCGCCCGCGCCGGCGCGGACCGGAACGACGATCTCGATTTCGGGCTCGACGCGCTGCCGGTCGAGCGCGCGCGCCATCGCGGCGACCCGGCCATCGAGAAGGCCTTCGACCTTGCCGCGGTGAACCCGCTGGTCGGCGCCGCCTCGCCGTTGCTCTGGCTTGCCGGCCGGCTCAACGAGAGCGCCGCGCCCGACGACATCGCCGAGTTCCGCCGCCGGGTGCTGGAGGAGATCCGCAACTTCGAGACGGCCGCCATGGCGCGCGATACGCCCGACCGGCTGGTGCGCGTCTCGCGCTACGCGCTGTGCGCCGTCATCGACGACATCATCCTCAACACCCGCTGGGGCGCGACGACCGGCTGGGCGAGCCAGAGCCTCGTCTCCATCCTCTACAACGAGACCTGGGGCGGCGAGCGCTTCTACGACCTGCTCCAGCAACTCCTGCAGCAGCCCGAGCAGAACATCGACGTGCTGGAACTGATGGCGATCTGCCTGTCCATCGGCTTCAGCGGCAAGTACCGCGTCATGGACGGCGGGCAGGGGCAGTTCGCCCGCCTCAGGCAGGATCTCTATCGCGTGATCCGCCGGGTGCGCGGCCCCTACGAGCGCAATCTCTCGCAGGTCTGGCAGAGCGCCGCCGCGCCGCACCGCGCCCCGCGCAGCATGGCCGCGCCCTGGGCGGCGGCGCTGGTGCTGCTGGCGCTGCTCGCCGTCGTCTGGGCCTTCTCGTCGATCAGCCTGCGCTCCAGCATGGAGGAGACGGCGACGCAGATCAGCGCGCTCGTCCCCGCCATTCCGCTGCTCGTCGAGCGCGCCGGCATCCCGACCATTCCCGACCCCGTGCCGCCGGTGCGCAAGACGCAGATCGAGCGGCTCAGCGAGGCGCTCGCCGCCGAGATCGCCGACGGCCGCATCGAGGTGACGGGCATCGGCGAGCGCGTGGCGATCCGCATGCTGAAGGCCTCCTTCCCCTCCGGCGGCACCGACCTGTCGCTTTCCGAGGAGCCGCTGATCACCAAGATCGGTGACGCGCTCGACGGGGAAAGCGGCGCCATCGTCGTCGTCGGCCACACCGACAATGTGCCGGTCGGCGCGGGAAGCCCGCTCGGCGACAACATGGCGGTCTCGCTTGCCCGGGCGCGCTCGGCCGCGCAGATGCTGCAGCGCCATGTCGACGATGCCGCGCGCGTCAGCTTCGAGGGACGCGGCGCCAACGATCCGATCGTGCCCAACACGACGCGGGAGAACCGCGCCCGCAACCGGCGCGTCGAGTTCCAGATCCCGGCGGAAAAGACGCCATGAGGCCATGGCTGCTCATCGTCTGGCTCATCGGACTTGCGGCGGCGCTCGCCGCGGGCTGGTATCTGGCCAAGCAGCCGCCCGTCGACAATCCCGACCTGAAGCTCCTCCTGCCGCTGCTGCCCGTCGTCGTGTGGGCGCTGCTGCCGGTGGTCTTCTCCCGCCTCTTCGTGCGGCGCGGCACGCCCGAGACGCCGGCGCTGCGCGACCTGCGCCGGCAGGTCAGCGCCTTCCTCGCCGACCGCGGCCTCAAGGGCGCGCGCGGGCGCTATTCGGTGCCGTTCTTCCTCGTCGTCGGCCCGGCGGGCAGCGGCAAGACCTGCCTGCTCGAAAGCTCGGAAATGCGCCTCGGCATGCCGAAGACGATCGGCCCGGCCAACTGGTGGGTCGGCCCGGAGGCCGTCTTCGTCGAGGCGCCGGTTTCCGAGGATGCGGGCGAACTCTTCCGCCTGCTGCGCGCCGTGCGGCCGAAACTGCCGGTCAACGGCATCCTGCTGGTCGTCAGCCCGGCCGATCTCGTGCTTGCCGACCAGCTCGAGCAGCGCATGACGGCCGAGACGATCGCCACCTGGTTCCGCCAGGCCGACGAGACGCTCGACCAGACGCTGCCGGCCTATGTGCTCCTGTCGCGCACCGACCTCGTGCCCGGCTTCCAGGAGATCTTCGAGCGCATCGAGCCGGCCGACCGGGCGCAGCCCTGGGGCTTCGCCCTGCCCCATGACGGGAAGGAGGCCCGCAAGGAGGCCAAGACCGTCGAGGCGCTGCATGCGGAGATCGACGCCGGCTTCGGCGACATGGTGGAGACCATGCGGCGGCGCCATATCGAGCTCCTGTCGAAGGAGGCCGACGCGATCCGCTGCGTGCACATCCACGGCTTTTCCGCGCAGATCGCCGCGATCCAGCGCATCGTCATGCCGGTGATCGATGCGATGATGCCGATGGGCAACGGCGCCTGGCGGGGCGTTCTCCTGCGCGGCATCTTCATGACCAGCGCGCGGCAGGAAATGCTGTCCATCGACGCCCTGTTGCCGGAACTGTCGCGCCGCTTCGCCATGCCGCGCAGCGGCATGCTGCCGCCCGATCTCGGCGTCGACGAGGAGCTGAACCACGGCTATTTCATCAGCGGCGCCGTGAAGAAGGCCATCGTGCCGGAGGCGGGCCTTGCGCTGAAGGACCGCCGCCGCGCCGCCGCGCCCGCCCTCTACTGGCTGCCGCTCGCCCTTGCGCTTCTCTTCTGCGCGGCGGGCGGCTACGTCCTGTTCACCACCTTCGACCACGAGATCGGCCTGCGCCGCCAGGTGCAGGCGGCGATCGGCGATGCCGCGCCGCTCTCCGGCTCCGCCCGCCGGCAGGACCTGCCGCGCACGCTCGCCGCGCTGGAGCGGCTCGATGCGGTGGGCCTCGTGGTCGCCGCGCAGAAGCCCGTGCCGGCCTATGCCTTCTGGCTCGACAAGCGCGACATGCTGAAGGACGGCCTTGCCGAGGCGAAGCGGGCGCTGCGCGTCAACGCGCTCGTGCCGCAGGTTGCCGCCTGGCTGGAGGCCGACCTCGTCGATGACGGCAACGACACGGCGGCGCTGAGCGGGCTGGTCGCGCTGGCCGATGCGGCGGGCGATCCCGCCTCGCCGGCGCTGCGCGCCTGGCTGGAGACGCGTGCGCCGATGCTGGCCGGCGACCATCCGGAGAAATTCGTCGCCGAGGCGCTGGAGGCGATCCGCCAGGCCGGCGGCCTTGCGATCGACCGCGCCTATGTCGAGGCGGCGCGCCGGCGCATCGCCTATCGGGAAAGCCTGACGTGAGCGTGGGTGGGCGGATCCGCAAGCGTCTGCGCGTGCTGCGCCGCCCCGGCGTCGTCCTGACGCTCGTCGTTCTCTTCCTGGCGCTTGTCGTCTGGTTCATCGGCCCGCTTCTCGCCTTCGGCGACATCCGCCCGTTCGGCTCGGCCACGGTTCGCCTGGCGGTGCTCCTCCTCCTGGCGCTCGCCTGGGGCGGCATCGGCTTCCTGATGCGCACGAAGCGCTCCAGCGAGGAGGCCGCGCTGCTCGCCGCCCTGCGCAAGCAGGAGGAGGAGGCCGCGGCGAAAACCGACAAGGCGGAGGCTGCGGCCGAGGCCGAGATCGCGGCCTTCCGCGAGGCGGCCGGCCGGGCCATGGGCCTCCTGCGGCGCGGCCACGGCGACCTCTTCGTCAGCGCGCGCTACGCGCTGCCCTGGTACATGCTGCTCGGCGCCGACGGCGCGGGCAAGACCTCGCTGGTGCGCGCCAGCGGCCTGACGCTGCCCTTCGAGGGCGACGGCGCGGTGGAGGCCCCCTCCGCCCGCTTCCACATCAGCGACCAGGCGATGCTGGTGGAATTTTCCGGCCGGCTCACCGGCAGCGAGGAGCCGCAGGCCCGCCAGCTCTGGCTCCAGGCGCTGCAGCATATCCGCAGCCTGCGGTCGCGCCAGCCGGTCAACGGCATCCTCGTCGCGGTCAGCGTCGACGAGCTCCTGGCCATGCTGCCGGAAGAGGCGGTCGCCTATGCCACGGCCATCCGCCAGCGGCTGGACGAGGCGGTGCAGCGCCTGCGCGCCAATGCGCCCGTCTATATCGTCGTCACGAAGCTCGACCGGGTCGTCGGCTTCGAGGAGCTTTTCGAGGACCTGACGACGGAGGAGCGGGCGGCCGCCTTCGGCCTGCCGATCGCGCCCGATCTCGGCGGCGATGCGCGCGGGCCCGCGGAGGCGCTCGACAAGGGCTTTTCCGGCCTCGTCGAGCGGATCATGCAGCGCCAGTTCGTCTGCCTGCAGGAGGAGCCCGACGAGATGCGGCGCCGGCGGGCCTTCGAGTTCCCGGCGCAGTTCGCGCTCCTGCGCGAGCGCATCCAGCCCTTCGTGCAGCAGCTCGCCACCATGCACCGCTTTGGCACGGCGACGAACATGCGCGGCGTCTTCTTCGTCTCCTGCCGGCAGGACGGCGACAATGTCGATGCGCTGGCCGGCTCGCTCGCGCCGGTCTTCGGCCGCAGCGCGGCGGCGCTGTCGCTGGCGCCGGACCCGGGCATGCGGCGCGTTCGCCCCTTCTTCCTCTACGGCCTCTTCCGCAAGGCCATCCTGCCGGAGGCCGATCTCGGCGGGCTGACGCGGCCGGCGCTCGCGGCGGCGCGGTTCAAGGATCTCGCGATCAACGCCGTCCTGTGCCTTGCCGCCTTCGCGGCGCTCGCCTTCTGGTGGTTCGGCTTTTCCGACGGGCGCGCCTATGTGGCCGGCGTCACCGGCCAGACGACCGCGGCCCGCGGCGAGATCGCCGAGGCGGTGCCGGGCGGCACGCTCTCCATGCGCTTCGAGCCGGTGCTGGCGGTGCTCGACCGGCTGGCGGCGCTCGCCGAAGCCGAGCCGCGCGGCGCCACCTTCGGCCTCTACAGTCCCGATCCGGTGCAGGGCGAGGCGCGCAAGGCCTATGACAAGGCGCTCGCCAACCTGTTCTTCCCCTTCGTCTGGCAATATCTGCGCCAGGGCCTCGAGAGCCCGGCCACGCCCGCCGCGCTGCGCTTCACCCAGTTGAAGTTCTACCTGATGCTGACCGGCGAGCGCCCGCCGGGCCGAGAGACGGCGGCGCTGCTCGGCCCGGATTTCGCGGCCAACTGGATGCTCTACGACCGCAGCGACGCGGTCGACCGGCGCATCGCCGAGCATTTCTCCGAGCTCGCCTCCGTCTCGATCCCCGCGCCGTCGGCCGATGCCGCGCTGGTCGAGAAGGCGCGGGCCGACATCACCAATTACAGCCTGGCGCGGCTTGCCTACGACCAGGCCCTGACGCTGCCGGCGGTGACGGCCATGGCGATGTGGCGCCCGGTCGACCATATGGGCCTTTCCGGCCCCGAGGCGTTGGCGCGGGTGAGCGGGGCGAGCTTCTTTGACGGTATCGAGGGCATCTACACCAAGAACGGCCTCGGCGTGATGCTGCGCGCCTCGGGCGAGGCGGCGGGCGCGCTGGCGGACGACCTCTGGGTCATGGGCCGGCCCGACACGGCGCTCGACCGCGAGCGCGAGACGGGCCGCATCCGCGACGGCCTCGCCGATCTCTACCGCGTCGCCTATATGAGCCGCTGGGACAGCCTGCTGGCCGATCTCGGCATCGCCGGCGAGACCGATGCGCGCCGGCTGGCCGACGCCGTGGCCATCGTCGCGGGCAATCCCTCGCCGGCACGCGAACTCTTCACCGCCATCGCCGCGGAGGTGGACCTTGCGGACCTGTCGACGAGTGCGGCGAGCGCCGTCGAGGCGCTGGCGGCCGAGCGGCTCTCGCAGGTGACCAAGACGGTGCGCGCGCCGCGCCGCGTCGTCAACGTGCCGCAATCGGTCAGCGATCATTTCAAGGCCTTCCGCCTGGCCGTCGTGCCGGCGGCGGAAGGCCAGCAGTCGCCCGTCGACGACATGCTGGCCGCGCTGGAGCCGCTCTACCGCCAGCTCAACCATGTGGCGGCCGGCGGCGACGTGCTGGAACTCGGCGCCGAGCCGCAGACGATCCTCAGCCAGCTCACCGACCGCAACGGCAAGCTGCCGCCGAGCCTCCAGCCCTTCTTCGCCCGCATCCTCACCCAGGTGGGCGCGGTGACGGGCGGCAGCTCGCGCGAGCGGCTGAAGGAGATCTGGACCTCGACCATCCTGCCGCTGTGCACCGCCACCACCGCCGGCCGCTATCCCTTCGACCGGGACAGCATCAACGACGCCTCGCTCGACGACTTCTCCCGCCTGCTCGGCCCGCAGGGCGCCATCGCCGGGTTCCGCGACACCTACCTGAAGCCCTATATCGACCGGACGACGAAGCCCTGGCGCTGGAAGAGCGGCCAGCAATTCGGCCTCGGCTTCCCCGATGAGGTGCTCGCCGCCTTCGAGAAGGCCGACGACATCACGACGGTCTTCTTCGCCGGGCAGGAGAAGCCGAATGTCGATTTCACCGTGGAGGTCGGCAAGCTGGACATGACGGCCCGCGCCTTCCTCCTCGATATCGGCGGCAAGGTGGCGAGCTACACGCACGGGCCGCCCGCCGGCACGCAATATCTCTGGCCGCCGGAGAACCTGGTGGCGGGCGCCTCCATGTCGATGACGCCCGAGGTCGCCGGCCAGCGCAACATCCTGACGGAGCAGGGCGCCTGGGCGCTCTTCCGGCTGTTCGACCAGGGCCGCAAGATCGAGAAGAACCCGACGGACGTCGTCACCTACCAGTTCCGCCTCGGCAGCCGCGCCGTGCTGATGCGCCTCACCGCCCCCGCCACGCGCAATCCCTTCGCGCGCGACGTCCTCTCGCCCTTCGTGTGCCCGACGCTATGAGAGGAGGGTTTTGCATGTGGCCGAAAGACCCCTCCCCAACCCCTCCCCACAAGGGGGAGGGGCTTACCGTGCCGCGCCCTCGTCGGCAAAATCGGGGCATGGGGCAAGCCTTGGTCCTTCTCCCCCCCTGTGGGGGAGATGCCGGCAGGCAGAGGGGGTTTTGCGCGCGCCGTCCCTTCCTTGACAGCCCGCGACAATCCGCGCCAATCTCGGTGCAACCATCGCGATATGCCCGTTTCTCATCGCCAAGGGGCCTCCATGTCGGATGATCTGCTTGTCCATTACAATCGCGAGCTTCTGAGCATCCGCCGGGCGGCGGCGGCGTTTGCGGCGGAGAACCCGCGCATCGCGGGCCGGCTGCGCCTGTCGGAGGATGCGATCGAGGACCCGCATGTCGGCCGGCTCATCGAGGCCTTTGCCTATCTGACGGCGCGCGTGCGCCAGAAGATGGACGACGATTTCCCCGAGCTGACCAATGCCATGCTCGGCATCCTCTATCCGCATTTCGACCGGCCGATCCCTTCCATGTCGATCCTCCAGCTCGATCCGAAGCCGGAGCTTGCCGAGCCCTATCCCGTGCCGGCGGGCACGCTGCTCGATACCGAGCCGGTCGACGGCGAGCGCTGCCGGTTCCGCACCTGCGCCGATGTCACGCTGCATCCGATCGTCGTGCGCGCGGCGACGCTGACGGGCCGCCCCATCACGGCGCCCGAGACGCCGCAGGCGCACAATGCGGCGGGCTGCCTGCGCCTGACGCTGGAAATGGCCGGCGAGGACCAGAGTTTCTCCACCTACAATCCCGGGCGCCTGCGCTTCTTCCTGCGCGGCCAGCCGCAGCTCGTCTATCCGCTCTACGAGCTTCTGCTCAACGACGTGGTGGCGATCGCCTTCGCCGAGGGCGCCAGCGACCGCAGCCCGGCCATGCTGGATGCCGGCGCGCTCTCGCCGGGCGGCTTCGGCCCGCAGGAGGGCATGCTGCCCTATCCGCAGGCCTCGCATCCCGCCTACGGGCTGCTGACCGAATATTTCGCCTTCCCGGAAAAGTTCCTGTTCGTCGACCTCGACTTCCCCGAGGCCGGCCGGCTTGCCGGCAAGGGGCGCACGCTCGACGTCTTCCTCTATCTCAACCGCGCCGCGCCGAGCCTGGAACGGTCGCTGACGGCCGCCGCCTTTGCGCTCGGCTGCACGCCCATCGTCAACCTGTTCCCGCAGACCGCCGAGCCGATCAAGCTCGACCGGACGGTCACCGAGTACCGCGTCGTGCCGGACAGCCGGCGGCTGAACGCGCTGGAGGTCTACGGCATCGAGAGCGTCGCCACGGTGAATGCCGAAGGCGAGGCGCGGGCGCTTTCGCCCTTCTACGGCATCCGCCACGGCGTCGATGCCGACGAGATCCGCGGCGAGGAGAAGGCGGCGGTCTGGTGGCTGTCGCACCGCCGGCCGGCCGGCGAGGAAAACCCGGGCAGCGAGGTGTTCCTGTCGCTCTCCGATCCCGAATTCGAGCCGAAGAGCCTAGCCGACGACGTCCTGGCGGTGGAAACGCTCTGCCTCAACCGCAACCGGCCGGAACGGCTGCCCTTCGGCGGCGGCCAGCCGCAGTTGCGGATGGTCGAGCCGGTGCCGATGGTCAAGGGCATGCGGCTGCTCATCGTGCCGACGGCGACGATCCGCCCGCATTACGGCCAGGGCGGGCGCTGGCGGCTCATCTCGCACCTGGCGCTCAACCATCTCTCGCTCGTCTCCGACGGCGGGGTGGAGGCGCTGAAGGAGATCCTGCTGCTCTACGATTTCCGCAATTCGGCCGAGACCCGGGCGCTGATCGACGGCATCACGGCGCTCTCCTCGCAAAGCGGCACGGCGCGGGTGCGCAGCTTCGGCCAGAGCGCCTTCTGCCGCGGCGTCGACGTGACGATGACCTTCGAGGAGGGCAATTTCTCCGGCAACGGCGTGTTTCTCATGGCGAGCATCATCGAGCGCTTCCTCGGCCTCTATGCGAGCGTCAATTCATTCTCACGGCTCACCGCCCTCGTTCGGGGGCGAAGCGGAAAGCTGAAGACATGGCCGGCACGGGCAGGCGATCGAATTCTTCTCTAGTCGCCCGCGCTTTCGACGGGCCGCAGGCGTTCGAACTCTTCCAGATGATCCGCATCCTGGAAGCGCTCGGCGCCGCGGAGGGGCACGACGCCCGGCACCCGCCGGTCGATCCCGTTGGGCAGGGGGTGGATCCCGAGCGGGCGGCGCTGAAGATCCGCTCCTCCGTGCCGCTCGGCTTCGCCTCGGCGGAGGTGCTTTCCGTGCGCCGGCCGCGCGGCGGCGGGCCGGTGGAGATGACGCAGACGCTGGTCGGCCTGACCGGCCCCTCGGGCGTGCTGCCGCATGCCATGAGCGAACTGGTGCAGATGAGCGTGCGCGAGCGCAATTTCGCGCTGCGCGAATTCTTCGACGTCTTCAACAACCGGCTCTCGGGCCTGCTCTACAATGCCTGGGCCAAATATCGCCCGGCCATCGAGCGCGAGCGGGCCGCGCAGCTTTCCACCGCCGCGCCCGTCGACCATGCGCTGAAATCCCTCGTCGGCCTCGGCCTGCCGGCCATGACCGACCGCACCAAGGCGGGCGACCATACCTTCGTCTTCTTCGGCGGGCTCCTCGCCCGGCAGGGCCGTTCGGCGGCGGCGATCGAGCGGGCGCTCGCCGGCGCGCTCGGCCACCGGCTGCGCGTCGAGCAGTTCGCCGGCGAGTGGTATCCGATCGCCCCCTCGGACCGCACGCAGCTGCCGGACCGCGCCCGGCCGCGCGGCGCCTTCGCGCGCCTCGGCGACGATGCGGTGATCGGCACCAGGACCTTCGACATCCAGTCGACGGTGACGCTGCGCGTGGAGGGGCTCGACTATCCCGCCTTCCGCTCGCTGCTGCCGGACGGCAGCCGGTCGCGCCTCCTCACCGACCTTGCGGCCAGCGCGCTCGGCGCCGACAAGATGTTCAACATCCGCCTGGAGCTGAAGCCCGACCAGGTGCCGGCGCTGCGGCTCGGCGGCCAGCGCGAGGATGCGAAGGCGGGCCGGCTCGGCTGGAACACCTGGCTGAAGCCCGCGCAGCCGCGCCGCGAGCCGGCCACCGTCCAGTTCCGCCCGCCGCCGCATCTGCGCTAGAGTCTGTGACAGACTCTGGGTTTCTTCGCTTTCGCTTGTCTCTTCGGGAAAACCGGTTCCCACTTTCCCCTGACAAGCTCCGGATTGCTCGAACATAGGATTTCATCATGAATGACTGGACCCAAGGCTACGTTTCGGACATCGAATATCTCCCCGGCTTCTATGTCGAGCAGACGCCGGCGCATCTGGATGCGGCCTGCCTGTTGCGCGGCGTCGAGCCGCCGGTCGAGGACGGCGCGCCCTTCGCCTATTGCGAACTGGGCTGCGGGGTCGGCGAGACGGCGCTGACCATCGCCGCGGCCAATCCGCAGGCCGAGGTCTGGGGCTTCGATTTCAACCCGGCGCACATCGCGCGCGGGCGGGCGCTCGCCGCGGCCGGCGCCGTCGGCAATATCCGCCTGGAGGAGGCCTCCTTCGAGGACCTGGCCGCCGGCGGCCAGCCGGACCTGCCGCTGTTCGACTACATCACCCTGCACGGCGTCTGGAGCTGGGTCAGCGTGGAGAACCGCCGCCATATCGTCGACTTCGCCGCGCGCCGCCTCAAGCCCGGCGGGCTGTTCTACGTCACCTACAACGCGCTGCCGGGCTGGACGGCCTCCATGCCGATGCAGCGCCTCGTCAGCTTGGCCGCCGCGCAGGACAGCGAGCGCAGCGACCGGCGCGTGCTGAGGGCGCTGGACGTGGCCCGCGCCTTCTCCCGGGCCGGCGCCGACATGATCCCGGCGGGACTGCTCGACCGGCTGGACAAGGAGCGGACGGAAGGCACCGCCTATCTCAGCCACGAATATCTCAACGCCCACTGGGCGCCCTGCTACCAGATCGACGTGGCGCAGGACCTGGCGGCGGCCAAGCTGTCCTTCGTGGCGACGGCCAACCTCTTCGAGAACTATCCGGATCTCTGCATGACGGACGAGCAGCGGCGCCTCGTCGAGGGCTTTCCCGCCGCCCAGGCGGAGACCGCGCGGGACTTCTTCCTGACCCGCAGCTTCCGGCGCGACATCTATATGCGCGGCCCCCGCCCGATCGCGCCCCGACGGCTGGAGGCGCGGCTGGCCGCCCGCCGGCTCGCCCTCGTCGTGCCGCCGTCGATGATCAAGCTGGCGGTGAAGGTGCCGGCCGGCGAGGCGACCCTGAACGAGGGCTTCTACGCCCCCGCCTTCAACGCCCTCGTCGAGACGCCCATGACGATCGGCGAGCTGCGCGCCCTGCCGGAGGCGGACGGCTCGACCGCCACGGAGCGCGAGGTGCTCGGCATGATGATCGGCTCGCGCCAGGCGATGGCCCTGCCCAATGCCGTGACGGAGGAAGGTATCGCCGCGGTGCGGCGCTACAATCGCGCCCATCTGAGGATCTGCGCGGACGAGGGCCGCGCCGTCTGCGCGCTCGCGGCGGCCGGGCTCGGCTCCGGCATCACGGTGCGCCTGTTCGAGATGCTGGCCTATGAGGTGCTGCTCGACGGCGTCGAGCCGGAGGCCGGCGCGGTGACGGCGGCCATCCACGGCCTGCTGGCGGCGCGCGGCGACCAGCTGCGCCACGAGGGCGCGCCGATCGAGGACGAGGCGGTGGCGCTTGGCGTCATCCGGGAGAATGTCGACATGATCCTCGCCGTCGCCCTGCCGATGTGGCGGCGCGTCGGCGCGATCTAGCGCAATGGGCGGCCCGCCCCCGGCCAGCGGGGCGGTCCTGCGCGGGCAGGGCCCCGTCCGGGTTTTTCGCGCCGAGATCGGCGGCGTGCCGGTCGTCGTGAAGCGCCTTGCGGGGGAGGCGGATGCCGTGGCGCTCCGGCGCTTCGAGCGCGAGCGGCGGCTTGCCGGGCTGCTGGCGCATCCCTGCCTGCCGCATCTCGTGGCCGAGGGCGAGGACTGGATCGCCTTCAGGGCGCTGGGCGAAGCGCTTTGCGAGCCCGATATGGCGGCGCGCCATGCGGATCCCGCCGCCTTGCGCCCGCTGCTTGCGGCGCTTGCCGGCGCGCTCGCCTTCGCCCATGCGCGCGGCGTGGTCCACCGCGACGTGAAGCCGGCGCATGTGCTCTTCGACGGCAAGACGCCGGTGCTCATCGATTTCGGCATTGCCGGCACGCCCGGCGACGACCTGCAGCGGGCGGAACTGTCCGGCTCGCCCGCCTGGATGGCGCCGGAGCAGCTTGCCGGCGAAGAGGTCGGCCCGGCGGCCGATATCTGGCCGCTTGCGGCGCTCGGCCTTTACCTGCTGACGGGGCAAAAGCCCTATGAAGGGGAGGCGGACGCGGTGCTGCGCCGAAGGCAGGCGGGCGAGCCGCCGGGGTTCACGATCCCCGCATCGCTGGAAAGCGGCGATCCCGTGCTGGCCGGTCTTCTGAGGGCGGGGCTTGCCGCGCCGGCGGACCGCCCGGCCGCCGCCGATTTCGCAAGGTTTCTGGGGGGTGCCAGCCCCTCACCCTGACCGCGCAGGTGGCAGGG
>CAMLOC010000003.1 GCA_946481465.1 uncultured Shinella sp.
AACTCGACGGCGCCGCGCCGATCATCGTCTTCCCCTCCAACCACGAGCTTTCGCTGCGCGCGCGCGGCATGGCCCCGGCGACGATCCGTCGCCATCTCGCCGCGCTCGTCGAGGCCGGCCTGATCTTCCGCCGCGACAGCGCCAACGGCAAGCGCTTCTGCCGCCGCGACGAGACGGGCGCGCTGGAGGATGCCTACGGCTTCGACCTTGCGCCGCTGGCGCTGAGGGCCGGCGAGATCTTCGAGGCGGCGGAGGCCGCGCGGGCCGAGGATCGGGCCGAGCGGGCGCTGCGCGGCGCGGTGACGCTGCACCAGCGCGATATCGCCAAGATCCTCGCGACGGCCCTGGAGGAGGGCAGGGCGGGCGACTGGCTCGATTATTCCATGCGGCTGGCCGGTCTTTCGGCGGGGCTTGGCCGGCGCGCCGGCTGCGATCTCCTTGCCGCGCGACGCGACGCCTTGCAGCGCCTCCGGGCAGAAGTGGAAAACGCTTATCTCTCAAGTCTTTCGGAAGAGGAAATGAGCGGCAGTGAGCGTCAAAACGAGCAGCACATACAGAATTCAAACACAGACCATTATTTTGAATCCTACGGCCGGGAAACTCAAGCGGCGAAGGCGGTGAACGAGGCAGGGCCGGCGCCGGAGCAGAAGATGGCGATCAGCCTCCACCGGCTGGTGCGGCTTTGCCCCGATATTGCCGATTACGGACGGAACGGCCTGGCGAACTGGGCCGATTTCCTCGCCGCGGCCGATCTCGTGCGCTCCATGCTGGGCATTTCGCCCGATGCCTGGCGCAAGGCCAAGGCGGCGATGGGCGAGCAGGCGGCAGCGGTGGTGATCGCCGTGCTCCTGCAACGGGGCGAGGCGATCCGCTCGCCCGGCGGATATCTGCGCGATCTCACGGAAAAGGCCGCCCGCGGCACCTTCAGCATCTATCCCATGCTGCAGGCGCTGGAACGCGGCCGTCCGGCGGGGGACGAGGGGCTATAGGACCGAGGAACGATAAGCGGGCATTATCCGCCATTATCACGGTCCGACATGGCGTGCGGTTATTGGCAGGATTGTCGCGTGAACTGCACATGTGGATTCGCCGTGGGCAGGGGCGGCGAAACGCTCCCCGGCGGCCTTGCAATCCCCCTTGCGCAATAAGATGATATTTGTAATCAGGTATCGGGGACCCCGGAGCCGGCCTGTGGCGGCGGGGGTAGATGACGGGATCGGACGTGGCGGAGAAAGACGAGGACCTGCTGGATGTGTTCCTGCGCTTGCAGCCGCATCTTCTCACCTATTTCTCCGGACGCACCCGTTCGCGCGAGGATTCGGAGGATCTGGCGCAGGAAGCCTGGATCAAGCTTTCGCGCAATGGCGGGGCGGCGCTTGCCGCGCCCGTGCCCTATCTGCGCCGCATCGCGCGCAGCCTTGCGATCGACCATTCCCGCGGCAGCGCGCGGCTTCTGACGCCGACCGAGATCGACGTGCTGCTCGACATTCCCGACGAGCGGGCGACGCCCGAGGATCATCTGGAGCATCGCGATACCCTGCGGCATCTGCAGCAGGCGATGGCCGAATTGCCGGCGCGCCGCCGCGCCATGCTGCTCGCCTCCCGCGTCGAAAGGCAGCGTCACCGCGAGATCGCCGAGACGTTCGGCGTTTCGGTGCGCACGGTCGAGACCGAGATCCGCAAGGCGCTCGACCATTGCGGGGAAAAGCTCGCCAGGCTGAACCGCGAATAACGATTTCGCCTTTTTGCGTTTCGTTCGTTATGACTATCGAACGCGTCGATGACGCATGGCGGGCGGGAATTGAGGGGCGTTTCGTTGGATCCGGATTTCGAAGCGCTGAAGAGCGAAGCGGCGGCCTGGATCGTGCGCCTGACCTCCGGCGAGGCGCGTGCGCACGATGCGGATGCCTTCCGGCGCTGGCGCGGGCAGAGCGCGGCGCATGAGCGCGCCTTCCAGGAGACGGCGCGCCTCTGGAAGGATGTGGGCCGCGCCGCCGCCCCGCCTGCGCGCAAGGCCGGGCTCACGCGCCGCGCGGTGCTTTCCGGCGGCCTTGCCGCCAGCGGTCTCATCGCCGCCGCCGGGCTTTCCGAACTCGGCTACCTGCCCCCGCTCGACGCCCTGACGGCCGACCATGCGACGGCGGTCGGCCAACTGGAGGTCGTGACCCTGCCGGACGGTTCGGTCGCGACGCTCGACGGCGGCTCGGCCATCGCGCTCGATTTTACGGAGGCGGAGCGGCGCCTGGTCCTGCGGGCCGGCGCGGCGGTGTTCGAGGTGCGGCCCGAGGCGGAACGGCCCTTCGTGGTGGCGGCGGCGAACGGCGAGAGCGAAACGCGCGGCGGCAGTTTCGCGGTGGAGCACGGCCCCGCCGAAGTCAATGTCGACTGTCTTCGCGGCGAGATCGCGGTCGCCTGCCTGGATACGATCCGGCTTGGAGCGGGCGAGGGCGTGCGCTACGGCGCCGGCGGCATCAGCGACGTGACGACCGCGGATGCCGAAACGTCCGCCTCCTGGCGCAAGGGCCTGCTCACCTTCCGCAATCGCACCGTGGCGGATGTGGTGTCCGACCTCAACCGGCATCGGCGCGGCCGCGTCGTCGTCGCCGATCGCGCGGCCGGCGCCCGGC
This sequence comes from uncultured Shinella sp., assembly GCA_946481465.1. The sequence goes on from CAMLOC010000003.1 coordinate 2,628, forward strand.
GCATCACCGGTGTCTTCCATCTCCGGCGGCCGGAGGAAATCCTTTCCCATCTGGAGACGACGCTGCATCTGCGGCGCGTCGACATGCCGGGCGGCATCGTGCTGCTCATCTGACGCGGAAAAAATTGCGGGTTTTCGTTTTCCCATCGTTTCCCCCTCTGAAAGCCGCGCTCGCCAAGCCGCGGCAGCAGGCAGAACGGGGGCATGAGGATGATCATTTCGAAGCGGACGAAAAAGGATGGCGCGCGCCGCCGGCGCGGGCTCGCGGGGCTTTATGCCGGCGTGTCGCTGGCGATCGGCCTTGCGGCCGTGCCGGCGCTCGCACAGCCGGCCGCCTATTCCGTGCCCGCCGGTTCGCTCGACGGCGCGCTCGCCCGCTTCGGCGCGACGAGCGGCATCCAGGTTCTCTATGACAGCGCCACGACCGGCCGGCTGAAGAGCCCCGGCGTCAGCGGCGCGCAAAGCCCCGACGCCGCCCTGACGGCGCTGCTCGCCGGCACGGGCCTCGTCTACCGCTTCACCGGGCCGAAGAGCGTCACCATCCTCGATCCGGCCGGCAATGCCGCCACCGGTTCCCTCGCCGGCGGCACGGCCCTGCAGGCGATCGTCGTCGAGGGCGAGGAGGCCGGCTGGGGGCCGGTCGACGGCTATGTCGCGAAGAACAGCCTGACCGGCACCAAGACCGACACGCCGCTGATGGAGACGTCCCAGGCGGTCTCCGTCGTCAGCGCCGGGCAGATCGAGGCGCAGAACGCCTCCTCGATCGGCGCGACGCTGCGCTATACCGCCGGCGTCGTCGGCGAGACGACCGGCGCGGGCGACACGCGCTACGGCGGGCTCGTCATCCGCGGTTTCGACATGACCGGCGAGGCCTTCTACCGCGACGGCCTGAAGCTGCCCGGCACGAGCTATGGCGACTTCCAGACCCTCGATCCCTACGGCGCCGAGCGCGTCGAGGTGCTGAAGGGGCCGACCTCGGTGCTCTACGGCCAGAACGGCCCGGGCGGCATCGTGAACTATGTCAGCAAGCGGCCGACCGAAACGGCGCTGCGCGAGATCTCCGTCGAGCTCGGCAATTTCGGCAAATACGAAACCCAGTTCGATTTCTCCGGTCCCTTCAGCGAGGGCAGCGACTGGAGCTACCGCCTGACGGGCGTCGGCCGCATGGCCGAGTCCCAGGTCGATTTCGTCGATGACGACCGCTTCTTCATCGCCCCGGCGCTGACCTACAGCCCGGACGAGGACACGACGCTGACGATCCTCGGCAGCTACCAGCGCGACCGGGCCGGCTGGGGCCTGCAGTTCATGCCGGCTTCCGGCACGGTCTTCGACAATGACGGGCGCAGGATCCCGACCGACCGCTTCCTCGGCGAGAAGGATTTCGACTACTACAACACCGACCAGGCCTCGCTCGGCTACCTGTTCGAGCACAGGGTCTCCGACGAGCTGACGGTGCGCCAGAACGTGCGCTACTCGCACCTTTCCAACGACCAGAAGATCGTCTACGGCGGCGGCTACCTCAACGAGGCGACGGGCGAGCTTTCGCGCTATGCCGACAACGGCAAGTCGCGCCTCGACACGATCGCCATCGACAACCAGGTGCAGTACGAGGTCGATACCGGCCCGCTCTCCCACACCCTGCTCGGCGGCCTCGACTATCGCTGGACGCGCTACACCGACATTTCCGACTATTACAATGTCGATCCCATCAATGTCTTCGACCCGGTCTATGGCGCCGATCCGGTCTTCGGCGGCCATACCAACAACACGAAGACCTCGCAGAACCAGCTCGGCCTCTACGTCCAGGACCAGATCAAGGTCGACAACTGGTCCTTCGCGCTCGGCGGGCGCTACGACTGGGCCTCGACGGAACTCGACGACCGTCTTTCCGGCACGAAGACGGACAAGTCGGTCTCCGCCTTCACCGGCCGCCTCGGCGCGCTCTACACCTTCGACAACGGCCTTGCGCCCTATGTCAGCTATTCGGAATCCTTCCTGCCGCCGCTGGACGTGTCGTCGACCGGCGCGCTGTTCGAGCCGGAGCGCGGCCGCCAGTGGGAGGCCGGCCTGAAATACCAGGCGCCCGGCTATGACAGCTACATCACCGCCTCGGTCTTCAAGCTGGTGCGCGAGAACGCCATCCGCTGGGACGCGGTGGGCGGCACCTGGGAGGCGCGCCAGACGGGCGAGATCACCTCGCGCGGCTTCGAACTGGAGGCGGTGGCGAGCATCACGCACAATTTCAACCTGCGCGCCAGCTATACCTATCTCGACGTGGAGATCACCGAGGATCCCGACGGCGGCAACAAGGGCCGCTGGCCGACGGCCGTTCCGCGCCACACGGCCTCGCTGTGGGGCGACTATCGCATCGAGAACGACGGCGCGTTCGACGGCCTCGGGCTTGGCGCGGGCCTGCGCTATGTCGGCTCCAGCTACGGCGACGAGGCCAACAGCTTCAAGGTGCCGGGCAGCGTGGTCGTCGATGCGGCGCTCAACTACAAGTTCGACGACGTGACGCTCTCGCTCAACGCCACGAACCTCTTCGACAAGAAATATGTCGCCTCGTGCTTCAACGAGACGTTCGGCTGCTTCTACGGCGAGCGGCGCCGCGTCATGGCGAAGGCCACGGTGCGCTGGTGAGACCAGGGGCGCTCCGGCGGCGGGCCTTCCTCGGCGGGCTCGCCGCCGGCGCCTTGCCGTTCGGGTCCGCGCTTCACGCCGGGCAGGCGCCGGACGCGGTCTGCCTGGAATGGACGTCGGCCGAAATGCTGATGAGCCTCGGCGTGATGCCGCGCGCCGTCGCCGACCTTGCCGGCTACCGCATCTGGGCCGTCGCGCCGGAGCTTGCGCCATCCGTGCTCGACCTCGGCTCGCGCGGCGAACCCAGCATGGAGCGCATCGCCGCGCTCAAGCCCGGCCTCATCGTCACCGCCTCGGGCTACGGCCAGGACGAAAGCCGCCTGCGCCGTTTCGCCCCCGTCGAGACGCTCAGGCTCTACGAAGGCTCCACGGCCGCCCTTGCCGATGCCGAAGGCGAATTCCTGCGCCTTGCCGACCGCCTCGGCCGGCGGCCGCGGGCGGAGCGGATGATCGCGGATGTCTCCGCAACGCTGGCGGCCTTGCGCGCCGACCTTGCCGCGAAGGACCTGCCGCCCGTCGCCGTCCTCAGCCTGTTCGACGACCGCCATGCCCGCGTCTATGGCCGCAACGGCCTCTTCCAAGACGTCATGGACCGGCTCGGGGTCCGCAATGCCTGGACGGGCGAGACCTCCGCCTGGGGGTTCGCCACGGTCGGCTTCGAGAACCTCGTCACGCTCGGCGATTGCGCCGTCGTCGCGCTCCAGCCGGTCCCCGTCCATGTCGACATCCGCATCCGCCAGAGCCGGCTCTGGGCCGCGCTGCCCGCCGTAAGGCGCGGGCAGGTGGCGAGAATCCCGGCCGTCTGGCCCTTTGGCGGGCTGGCCGCGGCGGAGCGCTTCGCCCGCTTCCTGCACGGGGCCCTGCTGCGCCAATGAGCCGCCCCGCCGTCCCGCGCGACCCGTTTCTTCCCGTCGTCCTCGTCCTTGCCGCCGTCGCCGCGGTCATGACGGTGCGCGATGCGCTGCTGCTGCTTCCCGCCGGGCAGTGGATGGCGATCTTCCGGAATGCGCCGCCGGTCGGGCCGGCGGAACTGCTCGCCCGCTACGCCTTCCTGCCGCAGATCGCCATGGCGCTTCTGGCCGGCGCGGCGCTCGCCCTTTCCGGCGTCCTGTTCCAGCAGGCGCTGCGCAATCCGCTGGCCGAGCCGACGACGCTCGGCACCTCCGCCGGCGCCGGGCTGGCGCTGACGGCGGCGACGGTCTTCGCGCCCGCGCTGCTGGAGAACGGCCGCGAGGCGATCGCGCTCGGCGGGGGCGCTCTCGCGACGGGGCTGGTGGCGCTGGTCGCCGCGCGCGGCCGGTTCTCCGCATCCGCCATCATCCTCGCCGGCATCGTCGTCGCCATGATCGCGGGCGCGGCGACGGGCATGCTGCTCGCGCTCTTCACCGATTACCTCTCCGAGATCTTCGTCTGGCAGAGCGGGTCGCTGGTGCAGAACGGCGATGGCGCCGCGATCGGCCTTGCGCTCCGCCTTGCCGTCGCAGCTGTCCTCGTCACCGTCTTCCAGCGCCCCGTCGGGCTGCTGTCGCTGCCCGATTCCTCGGTCTCCTCCCTCGGCGCCAGGCCCTGGCTCGTGCGGCTTCTGGCCCTGTCGCTCGGCGTCGCGCTGGCCGCCAGCGTTGCGGCGGCTGTCGGGGTGATCGCCTTTGTCGGCCTTGCCGCGCCGGCCTTTGCGCGCGTCTGCGGGGCGCGCACCTTCCGGCAGCTCCTCCTGCGGTCCGGCCTGCTCGGGGCGCTCGGGCTGCTCCTCGTCGACCGCCTTTCCGCCGCGCTCTTCGAGGGGCTGATGCCGGTCGGGGCCCTGACGGCGGTCATCGGCGCGCCGGTCCTGCTCCTTCTCCTGCGCCGCCTGCCGCCCGACCGGCCGGAGGCGGCGCCCGACTGGGCGGGCGGCCGCGCGGCGCCGCAAGGCGGCATCCTGCTCGCGCTCGGCCTTGTCGCCGCGGTCGGCTGCAGCCTTGCCGTCGGCCCGTCGGAGCAGGGCGGCCTGTCGCTGGCGCCGGTCGACTGGCCCTATCTCATGGAATTCCGCGGCGCGCGCGTGCTGGCCTCGGCCGCGGCGGGGGCGCTGCTGGCGCTTGCCGGCGGCATCCTCCAGCGCATGACCTCCAATCCGCTCGCCGCCCCCGAGGCGCTCGGCGTTTCGGGCGGTGCGACGATCGCCGTGCTCCTCGTCATCGTGTCGACGACGACGATCGATCCCGTGCTGCTCTCCATCGGCGCGGCGGCCGGCGCCTTCGCCGTGTCGGCGGCCATCGGCCTTGCGCTGGTGCGCGGCCGGGCGCGGCCGGAGCGCACGCTGCTCGGCGGCCTCGCCGTCACGATGATGGCGACGGGCTGGGCCTCCGTCTTCCTCGCCAGCGGCGATCCGCGCACCCTCTGGGCGATGAGCTGGCTGTCCGGCTCGACCTACCGGGTGACGGAAGGGCAGGCGCTGTTTTCCGCCGCCGCCGCCCTCATCGCCCTCCTTATCGTGCCGCTGCTGCGCCGCCCGCTCACCGTGCTGCCGCTCGGGGCGGAGACGGCGGCGGGTGTCGGGGTGCATGTGCCGGCGGCCTGGGGCGCAAGCTTCCTGCTTGCCGCCACCGCCACCGCCATCGCCACGCTGGTCGTCGGCCCCTTGAGCTTCGTCGGCCTCAGCGCGCCCCATGCCGCGCGCCTCCTCGGCATTCGCCGGACCGTCGGCCAGCTGCGGGCGTCCGCCGCCATCGGCGCGACCATGATGGTGCTGGCGGACTGGATCGGCCGCATCGTCATCTATCCCTGGGAAGTGCCGGCCGGCATCATCGCCGCCTTTGCCGGCGGCGCCTATCTCGCGGCGCTCATCGGCAGGGGCAGGCGTTGAACGCCCGCCGTCTTTCCGGCTGCGCCGCCGCGTGTTATAAGTTTTCTGCGAAAAACTTATAACCGCCGTCTCCACGGCATCGAGGTTGCCGATGAAAGCGCTGGACCTGATCTACACCACGATGCTCGCGGAGCTTGGCCAGAGGTCGCTCGACGGTGCGTTCGCCACGGACTTCCCGCTCGACGGCAATTTCGTCTGCGTTTCGGTGAAGGAGCGGGATTACTGGTACTTCGACAGGCCGGGCCAAAAGCGCCGCTATGTCGGGCCCGCCTCCGATCCGGCCATAGCCGCCCGCGTATCGGACTTCCGGGCGATCAAGGACGACATCCGGGCCCGCCGGAAAATGGTCTCCACGCTGACGCGGGAAGCCTATCTGCCGTCGCCCGAGCGCCTGTCGGGCGATGTCGTCGAGGCGATGGCCGCCGCCGGCCTGTTTCGCCTTCGCGGCGTCCTGGTCGGAACGGTGGCCTTCGGCTGCTATGCGGGCCTGCTCGGTGTCCGGCTGCCGAATGCCGCCCTGCAGACCGGCGACGCGGACTTCGCGCAGGATTTCGCCGTGTCGGCCGAGGTTCTCGATTCCATTCCGCCCGTCCTCGATGTCCTCAAGGGTGTCGATCCGTCGTTTCGCGCGGTCCCGCATCCCTCGGGCAAGGCCGGATCGACGGCCTTCGTGAACCGCGACGGCTACAAGGTGGAGTTTCTCACCGGCAACAGGGGGAGCGACGACAATACGGGCAGGCCCTCCCCCATGCCGGCCCTCGGCGGCGCCTCGGCCGAACCCCTCCGCTTCCTCGATTTCCTGATCTACGAGCCCGTGAGGGCGACTGTCCTGCACGGGTCCGGCGTGCCTGTCCTCATTCCCGCCCCCGAGCGATATGCTGTCCACAAGCTCATTGTCGCGACGCGGCGCCCGAGAGACCAAAACGGCGCGGCGAAATCCCGCAAGGACCTGGTGCAGGCCGGCCTGCTGTTCGAGGCGATGGCGCAAACGCGGCGATCCGACGACCTGGCGCTGGCCTGGTCGGCGGCATGGGGGCGGGGCGAGGCCTGGCGCGAGGCGCTCATGGCAGGCATCGGCCTGCTGCCGCCGAAGGCCGTCCCGGCCGTTCGGCAGGCCCTGCTGGAGGGCTTCTCCCGGCTCGGGGAGGACCCGGGGACATTCGTGCTCTTCTGAGCCGGAAGACGGGCGCGCAAAACCGGTCCCGATCGTGCTTTCGGTTCCGTGGGCCGCGCTGTCTGCGCAAGACCGCCTCCCCCTTCCTGCTGATTGACAGGTTTTTCCGAAAGAAAGATATTAGCGGCGGGATATATTGCCGGCAGGCTCTGCCGTCGGCCGGGGGGTGGATCAATGGCAAGCGTGCAGCTATATTCGGAACGGACCCGGGGCGACACCTATAACGAAGACCGGGATATCGACGGACTGTTTCGCTATGCAGTCTTCGAGTTGGACAGCGACGTCATCGGGCGTTACGAGGGGTCCCTCAGCGAATATCTGGGCGAGGACACGGCCGATTACTTCGTTCTCGACATAGCGAAATCCGGCCTGAAGGCGGGCGACAAGGTTTCTGTCTCCTTCACCGGCGATCCCGGTACGGACATCCAGGTCGGCTGGGGCGGTTATACCAAAACGTACATGACGACCTTCGGGCCGAACTTCAATATATACTTCCAGAGCGACGAGAAGACGAGCGGCACCCTGACGATACCCACGGCTGTCGATTTCATCTCGTTCCAGGTCTTCAATCACGGCGGGCAGGGCGACTATCAGGTCGAGCTGCAGCACCATGTCAAATCGCGCACGACCCTGGCTTTCGAGGGCGTCGGCGACCGGCCGGAGTTTTTCAAGGTTTCCGATGCGACGGAACCGGCCAAGGTCGTGGCCGGCCCGGGCAACGACCTCGCCTGGACCGGCAAGGGCCCGGACCAGATCCACATGGGCCCAGGCCGCGACATCGCGATCGGCTTCGACGGCAACGACTTCATCTACGGTTACGGCAAGTCGGACATTTCCGGCCTGGAAGCCAACAGTGCCGACGCGGCGGCCCCGGACGGGGCCGACCAGCTCCTGGGCGGGCGCGGCAAGGACAAGATGTATGGCGGCGGCGGCGGCGACTACATGCATGGCGAATGGGACAACGACACGCTCTACGGCGAGTCGGGCAGCGACCTGATGTATGGCGGCTACGGCAGCGACGTGATGAACGGCGGCAGCGGCAACGACCGCATGTATGGCGGCTCGGAGAAGAAGCCCCGCGGAGACTGGTTCGGCGAGGCGCTGACGCTGACCTGGGACGGGACGACGGGCAAGTCGATGACGCCGCAGAAATGGTCGATCGCCGGCGAGGCGCAGGCGGACGACAAGAGCAACGACCGCATGTATGGCGGCAGCGGCAACGACCGCATGTGGGGCCAGGCCGGAAACGACAAGCTCTTCGGCGGGCTCGGCAAGGATTTCCTGGCCGGCGGCAGCGGCAAGGACAGTTTCGTCTTCGACACGAAGCTCGGCTCCACCAATGTCGATACGATCGACGATTTCTCCGTGAAGGACGACACGATCCTGCTCGACAGGACGATCTTCACCAAGGTCGGCAAGGTCGGCGACCTGTCGTCCGGCGCGTTCCATGCCGGCGCGAAGGCGCACGACGCCTCCGACCGCATCCTCTACGACAAGGCGAGCGGCAAGCTGTGGTACGATGCCGACGGCAACGGCAGCGGCAAGGCCGTGCTGTTCGCGATCCTCGACAAGGGCCTCCCGGTGACCGTCTCGGACTTCGACATCATCTCCTGACGCGGGCGTCTCACCCCGCCAGGATCGGCTCCCCGTATCCCGGCAGCGCGGGGCCGGCCCGCCCGTCGCCTTCCGCCGCGCCGTTCCAGGTCGGATCGGCGAAGTCCTCGCCGGTGGGCGAATACTGGATCGGCAGGCCGATGAGCAGCGCCTTGATCGCCGGAAGGTCGCCGGTCTCGCAGGCGGCGCTCAGCCTGCCCAATACGAGGCTCAAGGCCTGCCACGGCACGGTTTCTTCCATCGCGGTCAGGATGCGCGGATGGCGGGTCGGCGCCGCATCGTCGCCGATCAACAGCTCCTCGTAGAGCTTCTCGCCGGGGCGCAGCGCGGTGAAGACGATCTCGATGTCGCCCGACTGGAGGGGCTGGCCCTGCGCCCGCTCGCCCGCCACGACGGGCGTCAGGCCGCTGAGCCGCACCATCTTGGCGGCAAGGTCGGCGATCCGCACGGGCTGGCCCATGTCGAGGACGAAGACGTCGCCGCCCTGCGCCATGGCGCCGGCCTGGATGACGAGCTGGGCGGCTTCCGGAATGGTCATGAAATAGCGCGTGATCTGCGGATGGGTGACCGTCACCGGCCCGCCGGCCGCGATCTGCCGGCGAAACAGCGGGATGACCGAGCCGGACGATCCGAGGACATTGCCGAAGCGGACCATGGAGAAGCGCGTGGCCTGCTGCTCCCCGGCCAGCCCCTGGCAGATGAGCTCCGCCAGCCGCTTCGACGCGCCCATGACATTGGTGGGGCGCACCGCCTTGTCGGTGGAGATCAGGATGAAGGCCCGCACCCCGGTCTCCACCGCCGCCCGGGCGACCGTCAGGGTGCCGAGGATGTTGTTGCGGACGCCCTCGATGATGTTCTGCTCGACCAGCGGGACATGCTTGTAGGCGGCCGCGTGATAGACCGTCTCCACGCGGAAGCGGCGCAGTATCGCCTCGACGCGCCGGCTGTCGCGTACGGAGCCGACCAGCGGCACGATGTCCGGACAAAGGTCCTGGCAAAGGGCGGCCTGCCGCAGTTCCAGGTCGATCGTGTAGAGGGCGAACTCGGAAATCTCCAGCAGAAGCAGCCGGGACGGCCCGAGGCGGAGGATCTGGCGGCACAATTCGCTGCCGATGGACCCGCCCGCGCCCGTCACCAGCACGGTCCTGCCGCGTATGTCCTTATCGAGCAGGTCCTGCCGCGGGGGCACCGGATCGCGGCCGAGCAGGTCCTCGATGGAGACGTCGGCGATCTCGTTGATCCGGGCCCTGCCGGATACGAGGTCGGCCATGCCGGGAATGGTCCGCACATGCAGCGGGTAGGTTTCGAGCTTGCGCAGGATCGCCGCGCGCTGGCCCATGCTCGCGCTCGGAATGGCGAGGAGGACGCTCTGGGCGCCGAGGGTCTCGATGATCCACGGCAGCTTGTCCGGCGCATAGACATGGGTCGAGCCGACGACCGTTCCCTGCAGGAGGGGGGAATCGTCGACGAAGGCGACGGGGGCGAATTCGGGCCCTTCCCGCAGGGAGGAGAGGATCTGCCGTCCGGATTCGCCCGCGCCGTAGATGACGACCCGGGTCTTGCGCCGCGATTCCCGGCTGAGGAACAGCGCGCGCAGGGCGAACCGCGCCCCGCCGATATGCATGAGCGCGATGGGAACGTAGATGGCCGGCACGGAGCGGGGAACCGGCAAGCCGATCAGCAGGATGACGAGTTGCAGCACCGAGGCGGAGGCGACGATGCCGAGGAGGATCGTCGGCAGCACCCGCAGGCCGATGAAACGGATGACGATGCGATAGAAGCCGAGCCGGCTGAACACCAGAAGGCTCGTGGGAACCAGGATGAGCAGCGCGTACCAGACCTTGTGGTTGGCCATGAAGCCGAGGCCGTCCAGCCTGAGCAGCATGGCCAGGAAGAAGCTGAAGGCGATGAGGCCGGTATCCACCAGCACCTGGACCATGCGCTTCTGCCAGCGCCGCAGCCTGAACAGCCTGGAAAGGGCCTGGTAGTTCATCTCGGCCCCCTCGCCATGGAGGGCGGGCAGAAGCCCGCAGCCGCCCGCGACAGGCCGGCGGCCGCGCCGTCCGCGGCGTGCCGGAATGCGACACGATCCCGCTGCACGTTGAAATTGCCGAAACGGCCTTCTCCGGAAAACGCCATGCCCTTGCCCCCGCCAGGACACGGGAAGCCGCAGCCCCCGTCGTCCGGAAACGCCTACAAACAAAGTCAAACCGGAAAGCGCGTTGAGCCCCCACTCGCCCCTTGGAGGAAGTTCTAATGCAATCTAGGGTTTTTTGCCAGAGCGCGAGCGCCGAAAACGACGTCAACCATGCGTTTAGTGCGCATTAATATTAACGCCAGGGGCGCCGGATGCATGGAACGGAAGGAAACGGGCCGCGACGGGGCGGCGCATCGTCATGCGCCCGGGGCGGGCCCGCGGTCCGGCGCGTCGAGCGTGTCGATCCTGCGCAATTGCGGGAAGGCCCAGGCCCAGAGCACCGAGACGGCCAGCGTGCCGATGCCGCCGATGACGACGGCGGGCACGGCGCCGATGAAATGCGCCATCAGGCCCGCGCGGAATTCGCCGAGCTCGTTGGATGCGCCGATGAAGACCGAATTGACCGCGTTGACGCGTCCGCGCACCTCGTCCGGCGTCCACAGCGCCATCAGGGTTTCGCGCACATAGACGGAGATCATGTCGCCCGCGCCCATGATGGCGAGCGCCAGGATCGAGAGCCAGGGCGTCTGCGACAGGCCGAAGACCATCGTGCCGAGGCCGAAGGCGGCGACGCCGACGAACATCTTGATCCCCGAGCCGTGCCGGATCGGGAAGGTGGCGAGGAAGATCGCCATGGCGATGGCGCCGACGCCCGGCGCGGCGCGCAGCAGGCCGAGGCCGAGCGGGCCGAGCACCAGGATGTCGGAGGCGAAGATCGGCATCAGCGCCACCGCCCCGCCGAGCAGCACCGCGAAGAGATCGAGCGAGATCGCACCCAGCACCACCTTCTCGAAGCGGATGAACCGGAAGCCGGCGAGGATGTAGGACCAGCTCGTCGGCTCGCCCACCTTGCGCTGGGCGGGCTTGGGGATGACGAAGACCAGCGCGGCCGCCGCCGTCATGAAGGCGAGCGCCACCGAATAGGCCACCGTCGGGCCGAGCCCGTAGAGCAGGCCGCCCGCCATCGGCCCGACGATCGAGGCCGTCTGCCAGGACGAGGCGTTCCAGGCGAAGGAGTTGGCAAGGTCCTTCTCCGGCACGAGATTGGGCGAAAGCGACTGCACCGCCGGCCCCATGAAGGCGCGCTCGATGCCGAAGACGAGGAGGACGGCGAAGACGGGAACCGGCGCGAAGGTGCCGGTGAGGGTGAGCAGCAGCAGGGCGACCGCGCAGAGCGCGCTGACGACGAGGCAGATCGAGACGATGGAGCGCCGGCTGTAGCGGTCGGTTACCGAGCCGGTGACCAGGATGAGCAGCAGCGAGGGCAGGAACTGCACGAGCCCGATCATGCCGAGCAGGAAGGCGCTCTTCGTGACCTCGTACATCTGCCAGCCGACCGCGACCGAGATGATCTGGATCGCGAAGGCGGCGAGGAAACGGGCGAAGAAGAAGAGGGTGTAGGACCGGTGCCGGAACGCGGCAAAGCGGTCGTCCGCCGATGAAGTATGCATGAGAGGCTCTTGCGGGAAGGACGGCTGGCCGTCGCTGACGGATGCGCGCCGGGCTGGCGGGCTCTCGGCGGATATGAAGCCGAGGCGTAGACATCTGTCAACTGCAAGCGGCGCCTCTCATGGCCGCGCGGCGGTCAGATCCGCGACAATCCCGCGCCCGGCGGCGGCGCGGCCGGGCGGTTGCCGCGGGAGAACTCCACGAGGTCGACGGGCGCGAGGATCGACTGGCGGACGGCAAGAGACTGGATCCCGGGCGTCTGGCCGAGGCTGCGGGCCATGCTTCCCGGCCCGAAGGCCGCGGCGCTTTGCGCGCCGGCGAACAGCGCTGATGTGCATGCGGCGGCTGCGATGAGCGTCTTGAACATTGTCCTGTCCCCGTCCTCGTTCCTGAATGCCGGCGGTTTACTGTCCATGGCCGCCCGATGCCCTTTCCTACACCCGGGCCGGTTGCGGCGCGCTTAAACGGATACGGACAATTTTATCGATGTGTCGTTTTGGATCGCTTGTGCCCTGTGCGGTGCGTCACGGGGCGGCGGGGACGTCGAAATGATCGGGCGCCAGGCCGCCGCGCGCCCGCCGCACCATCTCTTCCAGCCCCGCCTCCAGATGGCGGCAGAAGCGACCGGAATCAAAGAGCGGCACATGGAGCCGCCCGGCGCGGAGCGTTTCCCTGTAGCCCGCGACGGCCTGCGGATCGGCGGCGAGGTCGACGGCCCTCGCCACGTAGCCGTCCGCATCCGCCGCCACGAGATCGGGAAGCCCCACGGCGTTCAAAAGGCTCTCGCTGACGCGGGAGGCGAAGTTGGTCCCCCGATAGGTGAGGACGGGCAGGCCGCTCCACAGCGCGTCGGATGTCGTCGTGTGGCCGTTGCAGGGATAGGTGTCGAGGGCGAGATCGGCGCACGGCATGCGGCTGATGTGCCGCGCATAGTCCGCCTGCCCGGCGAAGACGATCCGGTCGCGGTCGATGCCGAGGGAGGTAAAGCGGGCGGCAAGGTTGGCTTTCGCCGCATCCCCCTTGGCGAAGAGCCAGAGAAGGCTGCCCGGCGCCTGATGGAGGATGCGGGCCCAGAGGTCCGTCATCTCCGCCGTCACCTTGCGCTCGCTGTTGAAGGAGGCGAAGACGAAGGCATCCTCCGGCAGGCCCGCCTCGGCCCGCGTCAGGGGGGCCGGCAGCGGCCGGCTCGTCGGGTCGTTCGGCTGGTAGCATTCCGGCAGGCGACAGAATTTCTCGTGGAAGAACGGCCGGGCGGCGTCCGGCAGGACGATGCGGTCGCCGATGATATAGTCGAGGTCGACATTGACGGTCGTGCCGGGAAAGCCGAGCCAGGCGACCTGGAGGGGCGCTGCCGCATGGTTGAGGATGCCGACGCGCTCGCCGTTCGTATGGCCCTTGAGGTCGATGAGGATGTCGATCCCGTGGTCGCGCACCGCCTTTGCGGCCGCGGCGTCGTCGAGGTCCCGGACGGGGACGATCCTGCCCCATGCGCTTCTGTCTTCCCCGCCGCGCTCCAGGTTCCGCTCCGCCGTGTGGCAGAACAGGAAGACCTCGAACCGGCTGCGGTCGTGCCGCTTCAGGACGTCGCCAAGAAGCCGCATCGTGGCATGGCCGGGCCAGAAATCGCAGGAAAGGTAGCCGATCCTGATCTTCTCCTCGTGCCAGCGGTGCGGCATGGCGCGCCGCCGGGCCGGGCGGTCCGCATCGGCGGCAGGGGTGGTGAACGTCGCCAGCCGGTTCAGCGCCTCGTCGCCGCACCAGGTCAGGTTGGCGAGCGGCTGCTCGTGCGAAAGGATGCCGGGCCTTCCTGCGTCCAGCGCGGCGCGGATGGTCGCAAGCGCCGCCTCGATGCCTTCGAAATCGCAGATCTCGCGCGACAGCATGTGGCGGTAGAAGAGAAGTTCCAGCCGGTCGGGCCAGTGCCGGAGGGCGGCGTCGACCGTTTCGTAGTTCAGCGGGTCCGTCGGATTGTCGGTGAGGAGGTCGAGCGCAAGAGTGAGGTGCTTCTCCTGCCCGCTTCGCGCGAGCGGCCCGCGCATGCCCTGCAGGATCGAGCGGTTGCCGCGCTCCAGGAAGATCGAGGCCAGGACATAGGCCACCTCCGGCTCGTCCTGCGCCCGGTGGACGAGCGCGCCGGCCACCCGCAGGGCCTCGTCCTTCTCGCCCGCCGCGAAATAGAGCCGCATGGCGTCGAGCAGCAGCGCGTCGCTGCGTTGCGGGTCCAGTTGCGCTGCCTGCCGGCAGGCCGCCGCGGCCTCCGCCTTCATGTCGAGCCTGAGGAGGATCCGCGCGATCAGCTCATAGGCCGCCGCCTCGGGCCGCTGTTCGATGAGCGTGTTCAGCATGGCAAGGGCGGCCGGATAGTCGCCCTTTGCGTAGAGGCCCGTGGCGGCGGAGAGGGAGGGGGTGTCGCGCATGGACTGTCCCTTGCATCGTGGCTGGAGGCGGCCGGGTATAGGCGGCAAAGCCTTTGCGAAGCTGTTCGGCGGGATATCCGGGCCGGTCAGATCGTCTTCAGCATGATATCCCGCAGGCCGAGCGCGAGCGCGCTCTGGCGCTGCCCGCCGAGCGCCGGCGAGATCCGCACCATGACGGTCACGCTCGGCAGGTCCGGAAAGCCGTCGTCCGGCCCCAGCACGCGGCTGCCCGGCGGAACGTCGGCCTTCACCAGCGCGGAGACGGCAAGCCCGGCCTGCACGACGGCCTGCAAGGCCGCCATGTTCGCGCTGGTGCAGACGATCTTCCGCTCGCGCCCGACGGAGGCCAGCGCATTGACCGCCCATTTGCGGAAGATGCAGCCTTCGGGAAAGAGGGCGAGCGGCAGCGGCTGGCGCAGGTGGACGTCGCTCGTGTTCGAGCTGACCCAGTAGACGGGCTGGGTCTGCAGCACCATCCCGTCCTTCGTGTCCGTTTCCGACGACAGGATGGACAGGTCGAGTTCGCCGCGCTCCAGCATCGGCTTCAGCTCGGCGGTGGGCGCGCAGTGGAGGAGCAGGTTCACGTCCGGGAACTCGTTCGCAAAGCGGCTGAGGAAATTGGCGAGCAGCCCGATATAGTCGTCCGGCAGGCCGAGGCGGATGGTGCCCGTCAGTTCGCGCGACGTCGCCCTTTCGACCAGCTCGGCATTGATCCGCAAAATCCGGCGGGCGTCGGAGACGAGGTCGAGGCCCCGCTGGTTGAGGTCGATCTTGCGGCCGGAGCGGATGAAGAGGCTGGCGCCGAGCGCATCCTCCAGCTTCTTCAGCTTGATGCTGACGGCGGATTCGCTGCGGAAGATCAGCTTCGCCGCCCCCTTGCAGCTACCGGCGTCCGCAAAGGCCACAACCGCATGGAGAAGGTCGAGATCGATGGTCTTCAAAGCGCGCCACCAGGTTTCGTAAACCGCAAGCTGAACTTCGATAATTTAGTTTTTCGCATGCCTGACTAGCTGCTTAACTGCGCTTCTGTCAACGCCGTCGAAGGGGTGGAAGCGCGCAAATGGTTGCAGAAATTCGCAAGATCGTGGTCGTCGTGGAAGAGACGCTGGAAGACATGGGCCGCAAGGTGGAACCGCGGGCGACGAAGCTCACGGTGGCCGCCGTCGTCCGCAATCCCTATGCCGGGCGCTATGTCGAGGACCTTTCGCCGCTCTACGACACGGGCGCGGAGGTGGCCGAGCGGCTGACCGCGCGCGCGCTGGAGGTGCTGGGGGACAAGGCCGGCAGGATCAGCGCCTACGGCAAGGGCGCCATCGTGGGCACCGACGGGGAAATCGAGCATGCCGCGGCGCTCATCCACCCGAAGTTCGGCGCGCCCGTCCGCTCGGCCATCGGCGGCGGCAAGGCCATCATCCCCTCCACCAAGAAGGTCGGCGGGCCGGGCGCGCTCATCACCATGCCGCTGGTCAACCGCGACGACGTCTGGGTGTTCGACGACATGGACAGCACCGAGATCGCCATCGCGGATGCGCCGCGGCCGGACGAGGTCGTCGTCGCGCTCGCCTTCGGCATGGGCGGGCGTCCGCTGAAGCGCATCAAGGGGGTGTGAGATGTTCAAGGCAGCCATTCTGCTGAATCGCAAGGACGGCGTGGGCAAGGACGAGTTCGCCGACTGGTGGCTCGGGAGGCATGCGCCGCTGGCGCGCGACCTGCCCGGCGTTCGGCGCGTCGTCTTCAACCTCGTGACGGAAGGCCCCTATGACGGGATCTCCGAACTGTGGTTCGACAGCGCCGCGGCGCTGGAGGCGGCCTATGCCTCGGAGCACGGCCGCCGCGTGGCGGCCGACACGCTCTCGATGGTCGCCGAGCGCACGCGCCTGCCCGTCGCCGAACATGTGATCAAGGGGGAATGACGATGAACCAGGCGATCCTTCGCAACTATGAGGAAACGAACCGCAGCCTGCTCGAGCGCGACAACCGCCATGTCCTGCACGCCCTGCACAATCCTGCCTCCCACCTTGCGGGCAATGCCTGGATCAGAGGCGAGGGCACCGACATCTACGACGGCGACGGCCGGCGCTATATCGACGCCATGTCGGGCCTGTGGAACGTGACGCTCGGCCATGGCCGCAAGGAGCTCATCGAGGCGGCGAGCGCGCAGATGTCGACGCTCGCCTATTGCTCCGGCTATTCCGGCAACACCAATCCGCGCGCGACGGAACTGGGCGAGAAGCTGGCGGATATCGCCTATCCCTCGATCAACCGCTTCTTCTTCACCTCGGGCGGCGGCGAATCGACCGATACGACGATCAAGATCGCGCGGTCCTACTGGAAGGCGGCCGGCAAGCCGGACAAGGTGAAGATCGTCAGCATGACCGGCGGCTATCACGGCACGACGCTGGGGGCCATGTGCGCCACCGGCATGCCCGCCTACTGGCCGGCCTTCGAGCCGCGCATGCCCGGCTTCGTCCATGTGCCGCTGCACCACCGGCACAGGGCGGCGGGGCGCACGGAGGACGAGGTCGCCGCGCTCGCGGCCGCCGACCTGGAGGCGGTGCTGCTCGAACAGGGGCCGGAGACGGTCGCGCTGTTCCTCATCGAGCCCGTCATGGGCGGCGGCGCCTATGTCGTGCCCGACGGCTATTTCAAGCGGGTGCGCGAGATCTGCGACCGGCACGGC
>CAMLOC010000004.1 GCA_946481465.1 uncultured Shinella sp.
CCCTGCTTCGGACCCCGTTTCGGCCACGAACGCCTCAACGGTGAAGAAGCATGTGGAACCGAAAACGTCCGCTGAAGGCAAGCAATCCGAACGCGACAAATAGAGCACCGGCAGGAACAAGGCGGAGGCCATTTCGGAAAAGTCGAGATTGACGTGCTCCGTTCGGTTGCCGGCATCCCGCAGGGACGTCGGCAAACTGCGTGTTCGGGCGCGGAGCCTTCCGTCAAACTTACATGAAGGCAGAAAAACCCCGGTTTTACCGGGGCTTTTCTCGTCTGCTGATGATGGTGACAAGCAAGAGAAAGACCGCCACATCGGCGACGCGTTGCCACCGCGCCCTCCGTTCACCGTAGCGTCGGTTTCTGATCCGCTCTCGCAGGCTGGCGACTTCGGCGCGCAGCGCCCCAAGGCCATCCTGCTCGCTCACCTTCAGGACACCGACGAGAGGCACCGTCGCCTCGCTCTCCTGCAAGATATTCGCGCCATTGGGCATCGCTCTCGAAACCATGTTTGCGTATGTCGGTCATCGTTTCCTCTCTCAGATCATGATCTCGCCGCCCGTGACGGGGATTACCGCGCCCGTCATGTAGCTGCCGAGATCGGACGCGAGCAGGACAAACGCCCCTGCCAGTTCGGCGGGCTGGCCGGCGCGGCCAATGAGGGATTGCTTGCCGAAATCCTTCGTCTTCTCGGATGGCATGGTGGAGGGAATGAGCGGCGTCCAGATCGGTCCCGGCGCGACGGCGTTCACACGGATTCCCTTGTCGGCGACCATTTCGGCGAGCCCCGCGGTGAAATTCGAGATCGCGCCCTTCGTCGCTGCATAGGCGAGAAGATGCGGTGACGGCTGGCGGGACTGGATCGAGGTCGTGTTGACGATGGCGCTGCCGGGCTTCATGTGCGGAATGGCCGCGCGGGCCAGGAAGAACGGCGCGTAGATATTGGTCCGGAACGTGCGATCCCATTCCTCGGTGCTGATATCACCGATATCCGCATAGGTCCGCTGGAAAGCGGCATTGTTCACGAGGATATCGAGCTGGCCGAAGTTTTCCAGGCATTGCCGGACCAGGTGACGGCAATGATCCTCACTTGTGATATCTCCCGGAAGGACGACGGCCTTGCGTCCCGCCTCCTCAACCCAGCGCGCGGTTTCATTGGCGTCCTGGTCTTCGCTGAGATAGGAAATCGCTATATCGGCGCCTTCGCGCGCGAAAGCGATGGCGACGGCCCGACCGATGCCCGAATCGGCGCCGGTGATCAGCGCAACCTTCCCCTTCAGCCTTTCCGCCCCGGCATAGCTCTCTTCGCCGTGGTCGGGAACCGGCTTCATCGCGCTCGTCAGGCCGGGTGGAGCTTGCTCCTGCGCGGGTTGCGGCGGAAGGGGGCGGCGCGCATCGTTCTCGGACATCTCGGTCTCCATCAGCAACGGGCTTGCGCTTCGAACTCACCCCCACCGGAGATGTTCCCGCGTGAAGCGCAAACACCTGAAAACGTAAAGTTCGGGCCGGGCAATCCTGATGACGGGAAAAGGTGGAGTGGCATATGCCGATGCGCGGGCAGACCCCAGCAAAAATGCTCGGGGTCCGCACCTGTGCGGTCGAACCTAGCAACGGTCAACGTATCTGTTACCGTACTGGTCCCTGTAGTAGCAGCGTCCTGGCTGATCCGCGACATTGCCGATCAACGCGCCGGCAACACCGCCGACCGCTGCGCCAACGGCTGCGCCGCGGACATTGCCGGTCGCAACGCCGCCGACAACGGCGCCCGTCGCGGCGCCAACACCGGCGCCCCGTTCCGTTGCCGTACATGCAGCGAGCGATAACCCGACGCAAGCAATAATCATGATCTTTTTCATGGTAACCTCCCTATCTGGACCTTGTGAGAACCCACAGTCGCCCCGCAAGTTCCCAGCTGTGGTGACCCGGATCGATGCGGAGGACAGGCTCGCGTGGAATGGTCTCCAGCCGCACCGGGCGGCCGGGCGCGCCGTCAAGAAGGCGGTCGCGACATCGTCGAACGTGTACCAATGCGGCCTTCGACATAGTGCGCTCATGTCTCTTGTGCTATCTACTGTCCGTCTTCTGGCGAAACCGCCGGGGCGATATCGGTCTGGGCGGGCATTGCAGATCCGTCGCCGGCGGCCACATCCCCTGGCTTTTCTTCCAGCGGCCTCGTCGACGTCGCATCATTTGCAACCGGTTCGGAAACCCGGTCCGTCGAAAGCGGCTGCGCCGTTCTGGACCCGTCGGCGGCGGCGACGCGCCAGACGGTATTGCCGGCATCGTCGGCGATGAGTAGGGCTCCCGTTCCATCCATGGCAAGACCGACCGGTCGGCCACGGGCCTCGTCCCCTATCAGGAAGCCGGTCACGACGTCCTGAGCGGCGCCGGTTGGACGCCCGTTGGCGAAGTGGATGAAGATGACCTTGTAGCCGTTGAAGGCGTTTCGATTCCAGCTGCCGTGATTGCCGACGAAGGCACCGTCTCGGAAAGGCTCCGGCATGGCGGAATCGTTGGCAAAGGCGAGACCCAGCGCCGCGACATGGCTCGACAGCGCATAGTCCGGCACGATCGCCCGCTCGACCATGTCAGGACGCTGCGGATGAACACGCGGATCGACATGCTGTCCGTAGTAGCTCCAGGGCCAGCCGTAGAAACCGCCCTCCTTCACCGAGGTGAGATAGTCGGGAACGAGATCGGGGCCGAGTTCGTCGCGCTCGTTCACCACCGTCCAGAGTTCGCCGGTCTGCGGATGAAAATTGAGGCCGTTGGGATTGCGCAAACCCGAAGCAAAGACCTTTGCAGCACCGGTCTGCCGGTCGACCTGCCAAATGGCTGCGCGTCCCTTTTCGGCCTCGATGCCCCGCTCTCCGGCATTGGAGTTCGATCCGATGGAGACGAGGAGGAAACGTGCATCGGGGCTGAGGGCGAGGTCCTTCGTCCAGTGATGATTGATCGGCCCACCGGGAAGAGGCGTCAGGATCTTCGGTTCTGCCGTGATCTCTCCGCCACCGAGTTCGTAGGGATAGGCGAGGATAGCGTCTGCTGCGGCGACGTACAGCGTTTCGTCATGCCATGCGACGCCAAAAGGTGAGTTCAAATCCGTTAGGAGATCGCGACGCTCATCCACCGTGCCGTCGCGGTTGGTATCGCGCAGAAGCGTGATGCGGTTCGTCTCGCCGCCTCCCCCTCCGCCACCGGCCGCCATACCCATGATCCAGCCGCGGATGATATCCTTGGGCCGGTTCAGCGGCTTGCCTGCGGGCGCCTTCGATTGCACGATGAGCACGTCGCCGTTCGGAAGCGTGTGTACTGTGCGGGGATTGGCGAGATCCTTGGCATAGGCGGAGACCGAAAAACCCGCCGGGACTTCCGGTACTTGCCCTTCATTCCAGCCGACTACCTTCGCCACCTTGAGGTCCGGCCACAGGCTTTGCGACGGCTCAGGAAGTATCGGATTGGGGCCTATTTGACGCGAGGCGTCAAAGTCATCGCTGCCACTGCAGCCGGCGACCATAAGGGCGGCGAGAAGGAGTGCGCGCCTAGACATGAAAAGCCTCCTTCCGGCCCAACCAAGCGGTCATGAGCATTGCGACCACGGTCATGATAGACACTACCAATCCATAGGGGACTACGGCCCTCCACCCGTCCGCGGTATGGATGAAGCTGTTCAATGTCGCCGCGAGGAGCACGACGATCCCACACAGGAGCGCGGGCCATGACGGGCCTTCCCTCCAGACGGCGAGAACAAGCACCGCGATCACGAAGGCGAAACAACCAAAGATCAGCCCGGCAAGTAGCAGCCATTCGGAAAAATGCAGCCAGAGCAGGTTCGAGGTCTGCCAATAGGCGATGTCCGTCAGAAGGGTAAGGAAGAAGCAGGCGACCGGGAACGACGCGAAGAACCGGTAGGCAGCAAGCATCAGGCAGCGGGTGGCGGACGTTGCGTTATCGAAAGACATCGGCGCGAATCTGCTCCGTTTGAACTACTCCCCTACGCGCCAGCGGAGAGAATGTTCCGCTTACGGATTTCTTCGGAAGGCGCGGTCGTGTCGTGGCAGGATTACTGAAACACCCTTGCCGGCCTGCAAATGCGGGCCATATCGCTTCAAGAGATTCACAGGAGCGAGAGCAATTTCCCGTCGCGCCCTCCCCATCTTACTGATGCCGTTGAGCGGCTGTTCCGGCGTCCAGTCGGCACTCGACCCCGCGGGTGAGGAAGCGGCCGCGATCTACCGGCTCCTTCTCGTCATGGTGGTCGGCGGGGCGCTGATCTGGCTTGCCGTCGCCGGCCTGCTCCTGCATGCGGCACGAAAGCAGAAGGCGCCGTGGAGCGAGAAGGCGGCCGGGCGGCTGATCGTCTGGGGCGGCGTCGCCTTTCCGCTCGCCGTGCTGCTGGCGTTGCTTTCCTATGCCGTCTGGCTGATGCCGGCCATCAGGCCCTGGCTAGAGCGCCACGCGCACGCGCCCAAGATGATCGAGGTGACGGGCGAACAGTTCTGGTGGCGCATCCGCTATCCGGCAACGGACGGCCTGCCCGCCTTCGAGACGGCGAACGAACTGCGCCTTTCCATCGGCGAGCGCGTCGCCTTCTCGCTGAAGGCGGCCGACGTCATCCACTCCTTCTGGATTCCGGCGCTCGGCGGAAAGATGGACATGATCCCCGGCCGCACGAACACGCTGTCGCTGCTGCCGACGAAAGCGGGCGTCTTCCGCGCGCCCTGCGCCGAATTCTGCGGGACATCGCACACCCTGATGGCTTTTTCCGTCATCGTCATGGAGCAAGCGGACTATGCCACATGGCGTAGCGCACAGGCGGTGGGAAACCGGGCGGGGGGTGGTGACGGCGAGCAACTCTTCACCCGGCACGGCTGCGCGGGCTGTCATGGCGTGCGCGGCGTGACGCCCGCCGCAAGCCTCGGCCCGGACCTCACCTTCTTCGGCCAGCGCCAGACGGTGGGCGCCGGAACGCTCGCCAACACGGCGGAAAACGTCGCCCGCTTCATCCGCAACCCCACCGCCGTGAAGCCAGGCGCCAAGATGCCGGCCTTCGACATGCTGCCCGAGCGCGACATCGCCGCCATCGCCGCCTATCTCGCGGGGCTCAAATGAGCGATGCCCTGAGCCCCGATCTTTCGAAGGAGGAGCGCGAGGCGCAGGAAGCGGAATTGCGCGCGGTCTGGCGCACGCCCTCCGGCTGGCGCTACTGGACCTCGGTCAACAATACCGAGATCGGCCTCTGGTATGGCGCGGCGGCCTTCCTCTTCATGCTGTTCGCTGGCGTGCTGGCGCTGCTCGTGCGCGTGCAGCTCGCCGTTCCCGACAACGATTTCCTCTCCGCGGACACCTTCAACCAGGCCTTCACGCTGCACGGCACGGTGATGATGTTCCTCTTCGCCGTGCCGATCTTCGAGGCGGTCGCGATCTTCCTGCTCCCCTCCATGCTCGGCGCGCGGGAGCTGCCCTTCCCGCGCCTCTCGGCCTTCGGCTTCTGGAGCTTCGCGCTCGGCGGCGTCTTCGTCTGCGGCTCCATCTTCTTCGGCGCAGCGCCGAACACCGGCTGGTTCATGTATCCGCCGCTCGCCACCGACAAGGAATATTCCGGCATCGGCGCCGACATCTGGCTGCTCGGCCTTTCCTTCATCGAGGTCGCCTCCATCGCCGCCGCCGTCGAGCTCATCGTCGGCATCATGAAGTGCCGGGCGCCGGGCATGCGCATCAACATGATGCCACTCTTCGCATGGTATCTCCTGATCGTCGCCGGCATGATCCTCTTCGCCTTCCCACCGCTGATCGCCGGCGACATCCTCTTCGAGATGGAGCGGATGTTCGACTGGCCGTTCTTCGATGCGGCGCGCGGCGGCGATCCGCTGCTCTGGCAGCACCTCTTCTGGATCTTCGGCCATCCGGAGGTCTACATCATCTTCCTGCCGGCCATCGCGCTGATGGCGATGATCGTGCCAACCTTCGCGCAACGCCCCATCGTCGGCTATTCGTGGATCGTGCTCGCCGCCGTCGGCACCGGTTTCCTCAGCTTCGGCCTGTGGGTGCACCATATGTTCACGACGGGTCTGCCGCAGATCTCGCTCGCCTTCTTTTCCGCCGCCTCGGAGGCCGTGGCGATCCCGACCGGCGTGCAGATCTTCGTCTTCATCGCCACCATGCTCGCCGGCCGCGTCATCTTCTCCGTGCCGATGCTGTTCGGCACCGGGGGCCTTGCGATCTTCGTCATCGGCGGCCTGACGGGCGTGATGGTCGCGCTCGTGCCCTTCGATTGGCAGGCGCACGACACCTATTTCATCGTCGCGCACCTGCACTATGTGCTGATCGGCGGCATGCTCTTTCCGGTCGTCGCCGGTATCTACTATTATTATCCGCTGCTGAACGCTCGAAAGCTCTCCGACCGGCTCGGCAAGGTCGCCTTCTGGCTGATGTTCTGCGGCTTCAACCTCGCCTTCTTCCCGATGCATCTGGCAGGCCTGCGCGGCATGCCGCGGCGCATCTTCACCTATCCCGCCGATATCGGCTGGGACTGGTTTAACCTGGTTTCGACGATCGGGGCCTTCATCTTCGCCGCCGGCGTGCTCGTCGTCGTCATCGACGTGCTGCGACCGAAGCACCGCCAGCCGAAGGGCGAGGAGAACCCGTGGAATGCCGGCACGCTGGAATGGATTTCCGAGCCGGAGGAAAAATGGGGCGTGCGCTCCATCCCGATCATCCGGAGCCGCTATCCGATCTGGGACCAGCCGGGCCTCGTTGAAGACATCAAGGCGGGCCGCTTCTACCTGCCGGATGCGAAGGATGGCGCTCGCGAAACGCTCGTCACCTCCGTACTCGACGCCGAGCCCATCCAGTGCCTGCGCGTCGGCGGCACCTCGCGCCTCACCATCCTCGCCGCCTTCTCGCTCGGCGGCGTCTTCATAACCCTCACTTTCCACTGGTGGATCGCGACGGCGGCCTTCGCGGTGGTGACGCTCGTCGCCATCGTCGCCTGGCTCTGGACCGGCACGGCCGCCATTCCGCAAGAGGAGATGCGCGACGTCGGCCTCGGCCAGGCCCTGCCGCTCTATACATCAGGCCCGCAATCGGTCGGCTGGTGGGCCATGTTCATCACCATGGCGGGCGACGGCACGGCCTATGCCAGCCTGATGTTCGGCTATTTCTTCTACTGGACCATCCATGACGACTTCACCGGCGGCCATGCCGGCCCCGGCACACTCTGGCCGCTCGCCGCCGCTGGCCTTTTCACGCTTGCCTGGCTGGCGATGCTTGCGGCCCGCAGGGGGAACGAAGGCGACCGCCATGTGCGCACGCGCCTCTGGCTTGTGCTCTCCGCCCTCCTGACGCTGGCCGCCGGTTGCGCCGGCCTTGCCGGGCCCTATCTTACGGACATGGACCCGACCGCGCACGTCTATCCAGCCATCGTGTGGGTCGTTGCCCTGTGGACCGTCGTGCATGGCGGTGTCGGCTTGATCATGCAGGCCTATTGCCTGGCGCGGAGCCTGACCGGACGGATGAGCGCCCGCCACGACATGGACCTTCGCAATGTCGTGCTCTACTGGCACTTCCTCGTCATCACGGCGATCACGTCCTTCGGCGTTCTCGGCCTCTTTCCGGGTTTGAGGTGATGCCATGCGCCTGATCCCCAGGGAAATCGAAAGCCTCTGGACGCTCTTCACCGCACCGACGATCTGGGCGCTGCATTTCCTCGCCTGCTACATCACTGCCGCGACCTACTGCGCGAAGGCGGGTGCCGCGCCGTTCTCCTTCGAGACGATGCGCCTCGCGCTCGGCGCCGTCACGGTTGCGGCGCTTGGCGGGATCGTCCTTTCCGCCTTTCTCGCCTGGCGGCAATGGGGCTTCGGCTCCGGTGATCCGCCGCACGACGAGCCGACCCGCAGGGATCGCCTGCTCTTCCAGGGCTTCGCGACCCTGCTGCTCTCCGGCCTCAGCTTCGTGGCCGTGCTCTTCGTCGCCGTGCCGCTCGTCTTCATCGAGACCTGCCAGCCATGAAGAGATCCGCACGCATCCTCGGCCTTCTCCTCCTCATCGTGCTTTGCGCCGTCCTCGTGGCGAGCTTCGGTGGCGGCTCGTTCACCGTCCATATGGTCGTGCATATGGGCATCGTCGCGGTCGCCGCGCCGCTCATCGCCTGCGGCATGCCCGGCACGCGGCTCGATGCACTTCCGGGCGTTGCGCGGATGACGCCCATGCTCGCATCGTTCGTCGAGCTCGTCGCCGTGTGGTTCTGGCACCTGCCGGCGCTGCGCGCGCTCGCCGACGCAAGCCTCGCTCTCTCCCTTCTCGAACAGGCGAGTTTCCTTGCGGCGGGCGTCTTGCTCTGGCGGACCTGCTTCCAGCCGGGGGGCGGCCGCCTTGCCGGCGCGGCCGGGCTGCTGTTCACCTCCATGCACATGACGCTGCTCGGCGTGCTGCTGGCCCTAGCCCCTCGCCCCCTCTATGGCGAGGGCGATGTCTCCTGCTTCGGTATTTCGCTTTCGGCCGCCACCGACCAGCAGATCGGCGGGGTCGTCATGCTGATGGTCGGCGCCTGTGCTTATCTTCTTGGAGGGATCGTGCTTCTGGCCGGGCTGCTGCGGGAGGACGGGGCGCAATGCTGATCGGCTGGAAACAGATTGCCGGCCTCGTTCTTGCCGGCATGGTCACCGCCTTCCTCGTTGCCTGGTCGGGCATCATCGGGGTGGGCGCTAGCACGGGCCACTGGAAGGCGACCGACTGGTTCCTGCACTGGGTGATGCGCTCTTCCGTGCGCACGGCGGCCATCGGAACGGCGGTCCCCGCCTTCACCGAGGGCATGCTGCCGATGGCCGCCGGCCATTTCGAGAATGGCTGCGCCCTCTGTCACGGTTCGCCCGCCCTGCCGCGGCCGGCGAGCGTCCGCAACATGCTGCCCGCCCCGCCGGACCTGAAGGACAAGATCGCCGAGTGGAGCGATGCCGAGTTGTTCCAGATCGTGCAGCATGGCGTGCGCTTCACCGGCATGCCGGCCTGGCCGGTGGCGGGGCGAGAGGACGAAGCCTGGGCCATGGTCGCCTTCCTGCGCCACTATCCGCAGCTCGACGCGGCGGCTTATCGCGACCTGGCGGGCTTTACCGCCACGCGGTCGACGGCGATGGACAGCGTGATCGAGAGGTGCAACGGCTGCCATGCGCCGGACCGGCTCGACGACCAAAGCCTCATCCCGCAGCTTGCCGGGCAATCCGTGACCTATCTGGAACAGGCCCTTGCCGCCTATGCCAGCGAAACGCGCGGGAGCGGCGTCATGGCCGTCGCGATCGAGGGACTGGACGACGAGGCCCGCCGCACCTTGGCCCGCCACTTTGCCGTCCAGCCTCCGGGTTTCAAGCACCCCACCTCTAGGGACACGTCGCGCGGCGAAACGCTCGCCCTGAAGGGCGATCCGGCCAGCCGCGTTCCCGCCTGCCTGTCGTGTCACGACAAGGCCGGCGCCAACCCCGCCTTTCCGCGGCTTTCCGGCCAGCCGGCCGCTTATCTCGAAAGCCAGCTGAAACGCTTCGCCGCCAAGACGCGCGGCGGCGGCCCGTTCAGCGCGCTGATGACGCAGGCAGCGACCAATCTCGGGGACAGGGACATTGTCGCGCTCGCCGCCTATTTCGCAACGCGTGGCATCAGCAATACGCAACAATGACAGCCCTGCCATTGTGTCATCAGCCCGCAGCATGCTCCTAGCCTAATTGCGGAACAATGGCCATTGCCTCTCGTTAGCGATCCATCCTCGCAATGAAAGGCAGAACCGATGGACACGGCGCTCATAGACCGTCTTGCCGCCGGGTGTTGCGGCGACCGGTTGAATCTGCCCATTATCCAGGATTGATCGCTACCCTCCACGCAAAACAAAGGCCCACACGGACGGTGCAGGCGAAAGGATAGAGCGAACGTGTTCGGGAACGTGGACCCGGAGATGTTGTTTCCTAGAAGCCTTGAACTGTTGACGCATGGCTGGAATATTTTGTGGCAATCCAACCTTGTATTTGCAGAGTCTAAAATTTCATTTCAAAGTCTTTTCGGTGCGGCCTTTCAGGCTACTGCCCTGTGTGAGCATGTGGCCTATTAAACAACCAGGAACAACCCATGGCTTTTGACGGCGAACCGAACAATACCCTGAACGATGCGTCTGGCGGCGGACTCTTGTCGCTGTTCAGCGGCAAGGCCGATGACACGACCTTTGGCAAGTTGTCTGGCCTCGGCGATCCGCGTGATTTCTACCGCTATGCAACTCGCGATGGCCTTCAATCGGTCAAAGCGACGATATCGATGGACCTGAACGATTCTAACAGTGTTCTTGGCCGAGGTGGCATTTACGCCGCGGTCGACAAACTCGTGCTTCGTCCCGGCGGGTCTTTCTCCGGTAAGGCGATCGAGATCGAGATCCATCGCGGCAATACGAAGCGAGGTGAAAAGGCAACCGATGCCGCTGAATCCCTTCTTTTCGAGATGCTGGATCGTCTTGCCACGACAGATGTCGGCGACGGGATTATGCAGGAGCAGGCCAATTTTCTCGCCCGTCTGATGGATGCTTTCTCGCCGCTCTTTGAATTCAACGGAACCAACGGTGACGCACGCCAGGTGGTCGATAATCTGACTTCCATGCTTGCCAATCTCAACGTGCAGGGTGGGCCTTATCTTCCGAAGGTAGTCGCCGCGGGAAAGGAGCTGCTGGAAGCCGCAAAAATTTGGGATGAAACGACTTACTTCATGAAGAACGGCAGCGGAAAGCTGGTCGAGGTCTCTGCGCTGGCCATCTCAAAGGCAACTACCAACTGGAGCGTTTCAGGCGGCGGCGACGGGTATTTGATTGTTGAGGGCTCATCGAGAGGATTTTCAATTGATCAATTGAATTACTCTTACACTTCATCGCTCTTTGACCTCGACTACACCGCAAAAATCTCAGTCCAAAGCGAAGAACAGGGCCGCACCGGGGTGAAGATCAGCGGCACGAGCGGTAGCGACACAATCTCCACCAAGGCGACCGTGCCGGGACAGAAGAAGGCAACCCAGTTTGATGATACAATCAAGGGGTATGGCGGGCACGACAGAATTTCCGCAGGCAGCGGTAACGATCGGCTGGAAGGCGGTTCGGGGAAAGATACGATGAAAGGGGAAAACGGAAACGACAAGCTCTACGGAGGAAGCGGTTCAGATAAGCTTTATGGCGGCAAAGGTGCTGACAGTTTTATTTTTAAGAGCGTAAAGGATTCTTCGGTAAATTCTAACGGTCGGGATACGATATTCGACTTCAATCGCTCGCAGAACGACAAAATAGATCTCAAAAGCATAGACGCCAACACGAAGGCCGGTGGCGACCAGTCCTTCAAGTTCATCGGCACAGAGAAATTTCATAAAAAGGCCGGGGAACTTCGCTTCGATAAGAAGTCGGGCGATACCTTCATCTACGGCGATATCAATGGCGACGGAAAGGCTGATTTCTCCATAAAACTGGACTCAAGCCTAAATCTGAAAGGCTCGGATTTCATTTTGTGAGGAATCTACTTTCAAAGCGGTGCCGTTTATAATGCGGGACCGCCCTCGGCTTACACAAATGCCCCGGGCCAGCGCCGGCCGGCATGAGCGGGTATGAGGTCACGGACGACGACGCGTGAGCAGGCCGGCATTTCCCCTCCGTGCGATCCGTGGACCAGTCCCTTGATGGTCGCGAAAGTCGACGCAGCCTACGACCCTACTTGCGCTGCAGAACAATTTTGCTGGTGGTGACAGACCGGCCCGATTTCGGATCCCTGTCTGTGGTCGTCAGGATGAGACCACCAGAAGCGGCCTTGGCCACGGAAAGCTGGGCGCGACGATCGCCGTTGATCTTCTTTGCCCAGTTGATCGTCAGATTTAATGTGTTCCCGTTACGCTTCCCCGCCAGCCTTGCAGGCCCGGAACCACCACCGATGTAAGATCCCCTATAGGAGGTGCCGGTACGGACGAGTTCGGCGCCAACTGTGCGCGAAACCAGAACAAGGGCTCGGCATTTACCGTTGAGGGATAGTGAAGCCGACGTAGCTTTCGAATCGAAGGAGCAGGTTACGTTGATAGGCCCTCTGTTCGTCCGAAGGCGGACTTGGCCCTTTCCCGCGTATTGGCCTTCGAGCGAGTTGAGGAATTCGGCATCGCTTGCGCCGGCAGGGATGGCGAAAGCTAGGCCAATGCATCCTGTAAGGGCTGCGAGATACTTGCCTCTCATTCTACTGCTCCTTGAAATGAACTCATCGAGAGGACGCGCGAAACCGGGCCAATGTTCCCGAGGTCGCATACAGCATTGAAACTTGCGCATGGGGTTTGCAACGAGGATGTGATGGGGAGCTGATCGCTGCCCGGGTTTCAGGGGGGGTGCCTTGCGTAGCGGAACAATACCTACGGCGCGCGGTTGGTCTGGAAGAAAGGAGACCGCCGTGACCAATGACTCGAAGGACCCAAAGAAGCCCGTAGACGTGCCCCCCGAGGAGACGCCGGACTCTCTCCCTGACATCCCGGAACGTCCGGTCGAGGAGCCGGGACCGGATCTCGTCCCAGAGGAGGCACCCGACGTTACGCCTGTGCCAGGTGAAGAAGTGCCGGCTAAAATGTGATGCCGGCCACCTGCTAGTGCAGGGAATTAACAGGGCCGGCCGAGCCTGTCAGTCTTCCTCGTCGCCATCGCCGAGCGCTCGAACATCCACGTCCAATCCCTCTCGACGAAACTCCTGCGCGATTACTTCGGCTACCTCTCGATCATAGAACAGTCCATAATCATGTTGGCCGTCAGTTATGCGAAACATTTTGATCTCCGTACAAAGCGCGCCGGGCATCGGCGCGTACGGAACAGCAGAGATATAAGCTGATTTACAGATAGCGAGGGCGCTCATTAGGGGCTGACGAATGGAAGGCGCGAAGCAAACCGTCCATCTGCGCTGCAAGCAAGCCGTCCTTGCCGAACTGACGGCCGTAGGTTGCACGCCAGACAATCCCATCGACCTCTATCTCGTCGGGCGACGCTGGTGGCGGCGGGCTTCAACCTGCAGCAGATCGTAAGCGCGCTCGACTTCCTCGTCTATGAGAAGCACATGGAATATGCCGGCGGCAATCGGGTGCGCTTTAGATCTTCTTGAGGGTGACGCCGCCAAGGCCCAGAGGCCTAGCCTGGGAGATAACCCGGCAGATGTTAAAAGCCCGCCATCAAGCAGGCGGCCGACATTAGCCCGAAGACCGAGATGAAAATGTAAACCGCAAAGGCCGCGGGCCACGCCGCAGATCAGCATGACCGCACCGCGGCCAATTTGCACCTTCCGGCTCTTCTCTCTCGGTGAACTGGCAGAGGGGGCGAGGCCGGTAGGGGTCTCGTTCTTGTCCATGATTGCCTCAGTTCGTTTGATCGATTGCGTGCGGCGGCGCCTGCTCGGTCTGTCCTGGCGTCCAGAACACTAAATACGCGCCGGCGAGCAGCATCCCGATAACGAATATCGCGACGACGAAGCGGACCATTCCAGACTTAGCCTTTTGCTCGGAGTCTCTCATGCCGAGCCAACTGGCAAAGGGGCTAAAGGTTCCGCATGAGTAGAACGCGAAGGCTGGTCGCTCGAGACATCATGTGGCTACGAACGACAGGATCACGGCCACCGCCGCAAACGGCCCCGCGTGGTGATCAGAACCAGTATCTCTTCCCTGGCGGGGTCGAGCCATCGATTTCGTATAGGAGTTAGGGAAATGGGGTGGGGCGCGTCATTCGTCATCCCATCGCATTTAGGGTGCAGATCTAGCGGTCAATGCCGTCGGCAAGAACTGCCTTAACGCTAGCTTTCCACGGTCTTAGGTTGAACCTGTCCGCCTGACCCTCGCCCAGATCAAACGTTCAGGACTTCGCTGGCGCCGCACGCCGATCCGAAACTATCGCTGCAACATCAACGCCAACAATGCGCCACAAGCGGATTTGGCCCCGACGCTGGGCGATGGAGCTTTCCAGCCGGGAAGATCGAGACTGGTGAAACGATACGGGGAGCCGTTCATCGCGAATTGGCGGAGGAGACGGGCCTGTCAGCGCAAATTGGCGACGTCATCACCGCCATCGATGCGATCGAGACGAACAGCGATGGAACTACGCGTTTTCATTTCGTTATCATCGCTGTCTCATGCTATTCAGCGGCAGGCGAAATGCTCGCGGGCGACGATGCCGCCGAGGCGAGATGGGTTAGCCCTGCCGAGGTTTGTTCCCTCGATCTCGCAACGGGCTTCGACGTACTGGCCGTTCTTCGGGCCGCTCATCTTGAAGGGGTCTGATAACGGCTTACCGTGCGTCGGCACGTAGCGCTAAGCGGCGCTTCTACTCGAAACGGAGCCTGATACCGCTGAATTCACTTAAGACCGCTACTGGCCGTAGGGACCGAGACCCGGAACGGCCCTCGTAGTCCCTCGCCGGGTCCCGATTGCCGCCCACACATCAACATAGGAGGCGCGGATAGAGTGCCAGCTTTTAAAGCGGCTGTGAATACACACTGATTCACGCTCCGAAGAGAAGATACGGCGGAACGCCAAGGGCAAGGAGCCCGGCGAAGATCAGCACGGCCGCCGCCAACAGAGTCTTGTCGTTTTCTTTCCGCTCCTTCGTCCTTTCAAGCATTGCAGTTCCTCCGCGATGAAACCTTCGCGCGTAAATTCTGACGCGCGTGCTTTGTTCCATCGCCCCTCCCTCCCTCCCGGAATGGAGGAGCCTTTTTGTGTTTCTCGCCACGGAACATAGCGCCTGCATGTTTGTTCTCGCTAAATCACGAAAACATGGGAGGAGGCGATGTTTCAGGCGTCCCTCGGCGGCGGCTTCGGCGCGCAGGAATACGGGCTGCAGGCCTCGATACGAGCTGCGGTTGCCTATGATGATGTTTGCTATGACTACAAGATCGAAATTGTTTTCGAGGCCCAAGCCGTCATCATCCAGAGCCGTGTACCGTCGAACGTAGCGCGCCGCGCACGCGAAATCATTGATCGAACGTTTTGGATACAAGGAGGGGACCGAAGGGGAGAGGTTGCCCGCAAAAAGAACCCCGCCGAAGCGGGGCAGTGTGCGCGTTCCTCAACCTAAGGGCATTATCAAACAGGAGACAGCGGAGTCAATTGGTCGGAATGGCAAGCCGCCCACTGGTTACCCGATCCTCACGCCGGGCTTTCCAAGAAACGGAGAGACGTCGACGACCGTATCCAAGTGTGGGCTGTCGGATACGTCAGATCCAAGATTCTCGAGAGCCTCCTGGGTGATACGCAAAAGGACACGGCCGATCTGCAAATACTCGTGCCCGAGAAGGATAAGGGGCAGGTATTCCACTTCTACAAGATAGGTCCCATTCGGCAAGAAAATGCCCACGCCCAGATCGATGACGGGTTCGGTGACGAATAGCGTCTTCGTTTCAAAGGTCGACACAAGCTTCGATGCCTCGATGGATATCGGCCGCTACTATAAATTAATTTATATGCCAAACTTACACGCCATGAGAGAATTTTATGCCTCCGCAGACGCCGCCTCCTATTTCGAAGTTCAGAGACGACGCCCGCACGTAGCCGCCGCAGGGGCAGGCCTTCATTATCGCCAAATTGGGGAGGACCAGCACACGGTAGCTCTAGTGGCGCCCGCCGGCCTTCAAAATCCGGTCATTTTGTCATGAGAGTGCCACCTAATTCGCCCCTCTTTCAATACGAGTTGGATCGGCTTGACGACGGCGCTCCGCGTCAAAATCGCTCCATGTTGCTGGTCGAGGGTGCAGAAAATTAGCTGGGGTAGCGCTCCATCACGAGAGTGCATGGTTGGGATCTCTGCGCTCACCAGCCCATCACCGCCGATATCGGGCGATGGAAAGCGCGGTTGACCGAATGGAGTGTCAGCGCTTAAGCTCAGCGTCGTACGGTCTAATCTTCTGCAACGCCCCGCGCCCTAATGGGTTGCGGGGCTTTTTTCGCTTCAGCGTCTGACAAACACGTCGGCCTCCGCGGCAACTTTCAAAAAGGCTTCTCGGGCAATCTCTGCATGTGTTTTCCCTTGGAGAACCAGCAGGCAAGCGGCTTTCGCCCTCTTCAAAGCCTTCCCCGATCCAACGGCCGATGCTCGAGCAACACCCGCGCCGCCTCGGCCGTAGATGATATCGTTAGATACTCTCGAACTTCTCGGTTTCGAAGGTGACTGGGAGGCTCCATTCGCCTCTGTTCATGCTTTCCTCCACGCAAAAGAAAGGCCCCGCCGGAGCGGGGCAGGAAGATAGAGTGAACGTGCTGGGGAACGCAAAGCCGGAGATGTTGTTCCCCTAGAGCGAATTTATAATCTGCGCCGGGCGCCCCGTAAATCTGGAGCTGTTGATGTCACGGCTGACCCGGTGCATCTGCATCTATGTGGTGCGCTAGGATGCCCCTCAGGTTTCCCTTCGGGGTGGCCGGGTTGAGCCACCCCTCGAAAACGTCAGGATCGAGAATGACGGGCATCCGGTCGTGGCTCTGGCTGATAGGTGCGATCGTTCATAACACGGCGGCCATCAACCCGGGATTGCTGTGGCTCGTTGGAAAATACGGCGCAAGCCGCGCTATTTGCTCATCCGTCAGCCAATAGAGTTCGCTCATTATCAGTCTTCTTACGGAGCCTGAACACATCCCCCGCATCAAATCAATGGATCCTGACCCTAGCCATCGGAGATCGGAGGAAGCAGAAAAGGAACTCATGCTCACAACAGGCTGAAACAAAAGCTAAATATTGCGAGCACTTACATCGGGAACCAATTTTCCAGTCGCGATTGTTGACGGAGCCGTCCCCCGGCTGCGACATTGCCTCTATGCAGACGCTGATTACGATTGACCCGGAATACCTGACGACCCGGCTGAAAGCGCTTCTCGACATACCGAGCCCGACCGGTTTTACAGACGAGGCTGTTCGTTATGCTGCACGCGAACTCGAAAGCCTCGGGCTGGAGGTCAAGCTGACCCGCCGCGGCGCGATCCGAGCCCGCCGCCCCGGTGCGGCCGCCCGCCCGGCGCGCGGCATCGTCTCCCACCTCGATACGCTCGGCGCGCAGGTCAAGGCGCTGAAGGACAACGGGCGGCTGGAACTCGTCTCCATCGGCCACTGGTCGGCGCGCTTTGCCGAAGGCGCGCGGGCCTCGATCTTTTCCGGCAAGGGGATCTATCGCGGCACGATCCTGCCGCTGAAGGCGTCTGGCCACACGTTCAACGAGGAGGTCGACACCCAGCCGACGGGCTGGCGGCATGTCGAACTGCGCATCGACGCGCTGGCGCGCGACCGCAAGGACATTGCGCAGCTCGGCATCGATGTCGGCGATATCGTCGCCATCGATCCGCAGCCCGAATTCCTCGACAACGGCTTCATTGTCTCGCGCCATCTAGACGACAAGGCCGGGGTCGCGATCATGCTGGCCGCGCTGGAGGCCATGCAGCGCGAAGCGGTCGAGACGCCCGTCGATACCTATTGGCTCTTCACCATCGGCGAGGAAGTGGGGGTTGGCGCCTCGGCCGCGCTGGTGCCCGACATCGCCTCGCTGGTCGCCATCGACAACGGCACGACCGCACCGGGCCAGAATTCCGACGAGTTCGGCGTGACGCTGGCCATGGCGGACCAGACCGGCCCCTTCGACTACCACCTGTCGAAGAAGCTCTTCGAACTTTGCGGCGAACACGGCATTCGCGTTCAAAAGGACGTCTTCCGCTACTATCGCTCGGACGCGGCCTCGGCCGTCGAGGCGGGGCACGACGTGCGCACGGCCCTTCTGACCTTCGGCGTCGATGCTTCGCACGGCTACGAGCGCATCCATCTCCACGCGCTGATCTCCGTGGCGCGGCTGGCGGTGTTCCATGCGGCCAGCGAGGTGCAGATCGAACGCGACGCCGAGGAGGTCTCCGGTCTGCGCGGCTTCACGCACCAGAAGGTCAAGCAGGCCGAACAGGACCTGAGCACGGACGAGCCGGACGCGCCCTGACAAGCCAACAGCCATTCAATCATGATAAATTATTGCGCGCTGGAGATTTATCCTTATAGATAAGGCCGAACGAACGACGCCAAATCGAAAGGATCTTCCCCATGAAGAGGCTGTTTCGGAACGCCCTTGCGGCGGCGGTCCTCACTTGCGCCGCGCTTGCCCCGGGGCTCATCGCCCTGCCGGCCGCAGCGCAGACCCCGCCCGACGTACTCGTTGTCGGCCAGATCGCCGAGCCCCAGTCCCTCGACCCGCACACGGTGACGGCGACTAACGACTTTCGCATCCTCGTCAACCTCTATGATGGCCTGGTACGCTTCAAGGACGGCACCCTGGAGGTGGAGCCGGCGCTCGCCGAGAGCTGGGAGGTTTCCGACGACGGCAGGACCTACCGGTTCAAGCTGCGCGAGGGCGTGAAATTCCACGACGGTTCGGATTTCGACGCCGAGGCGGTCAAGTTCAACTTCGACCGCATGCTGAACAAGGACCATCCGTTCTACAACACCGGTCCTTTCCCGCTTTCCTTCAACTTCTCCTCGATCGCCTCGGTCGAGGTCATCGACCCGCATGAGGTCGAGTTCAGGCTGAAGGAGGCTTTCGCGCCCTTCCTGTCCAACCTCGCCTAC
>CAMLOC010000005.1 GCA_946481465.1 uncultured Shinella sp.
GAGGAGCCGAGGAACACCATGTCGAGGTCGCCCGGCGAACAGGCGGCGATGTTGTGCGCCAGCGCGGTCGCATATTGCGACATGAAGGCGATGGCGATCTCGTGCCGCCTCTCTTCCTGGAACCTGCGGCGTGCCTCGAGGATGCGCGGATGGTTGTGGCCGAAGGCGAGCGAGCCGAAACCGCCGAAGAAGTCGAGGATCTTCCGGCCGTTCTGGTCGATGTAGTACATGCCCTCCGCGCGCTCGACCTTGATCTTGTGGAAGCCGAGCAGCTTCATGAAATGAAGCTGGCCGGGATTGAGATGGCTGGAGAAAAGCTCGGTCATGCGCGGCACGTCGAGGGCTTTTGCCTCCTCGACCGACAGCAGCGCCGGCTTCGGCGTGACGGGCAGGGAAAGTTCGGTATGGCTCGGTCGGACTTGACTGTTCATCTTCTTCTCCCTCAGGCGGCTTTGGACTGGCCGACATGGGCCTCGGCGCCGCCGCTGATCTTCTTGCGATATTCGGAATAGGCGGCGATCAACATGTCCTCGTCCCGATGCTGGGGAACCCAGCCCAGCTCGCGCTCGCCCTTGGAAACGTCGAGGACGCACATCTCGTCGGCGATGAGATATTGCTCGGGATCCATCAGCGGCATGTTGATGAGGTCGAGCATGTCGAGCACGCGCTTGACCGCCCAGGCGGGCGTCGGCAGGAGGATCGACTTCGACCCGGCATGCTTGACGAGATCGCCCAGGAGCTTGCGCACGGGCGGCGGGTTCAGCGAGCCGAGATTGTAGACATCGTTCGGCACGCCGGCCTTGAAGGCGGCATGGGCGGCGGAGGCGCAGTCGAACACCGAGATGAACTGATAGGGGTTCTTGCCCGAGCCGATCATGGGAACGGGAAGGTTGCTGTCGATCAGCTTGAAGAGCTTCGACAGGATGCCGAGACGGCCCGGCCCGATGATCAGGCGCGGGCGGAAGAGCGAGATGTTCATGCCGCGCCGGCGCCATTCCACGGCCAGTTCCTCGGTGCGCAGCTTGGACATGCCGTATTCGCCGAGCGGCGCGCAGGGATGGTCCTCGGTCTGCGGCCAGGTATAGGTGTGGCCGTAGACCATGTCCGTCGTGAAATGGACGAGCGATTTCGCGCCGGCCTCGTCCATCGCCTTCAGGATGTTCTCCGTGCCGTGGTAATTGACCGGGAAGAAGAAGTCGTGCCGCTTGGCGCGCACTTGGATCGGCGACAGCATCTTGGCCGAAAGGTTGTAGACCATGTCTTCGGCGCCGATGCCGAGCGCCCGGATGGATGCGGGGTCGGTGACGTCGGTGTGGACGAAGCGGGCGTCGCGATAGTGCGGCAGGTCGCTCTTGACGATGTCGGCGACGACCACCTCGTGGCCGTCGGCCAGCAGTCGGGGGGCAAGATAGCGTCCGACGAACCCGTCGCCGCCGAAGATGATGTGTTTCATGGCTCTATCCCTGTCTTTGTCCGGTCCGGCGCCGGCTTATGTTTCGGTGAGTTTATAGGTTGCGGCCGTCGTCTCTGTGTCCGCCGGCTTGCCGCCGCTTTGCGCGATCAGGATCGTGCCGATGCAGATGAAGGCGATGCCCGCGATCTTCAGCGCGCCCAGTTCCTCCTTGAACAGCAGCCAGGCGCACAGCGCGACGGCGACATAGGCGAGGCTGAGGAACGGATAGGCGAACGACAGATCGACCTTGGACAACACGTAGAGATGCGAGGCCATCGAGATCACGAACATCGCAAGGCCCGCGAAGACCCAGGGGTTGAAGACGATCTGGAAGACCCGCTGGATGATCGAGTCCGACGAGAAGCTGATCGGCCCCAGCGTGATCATGCCGTATTTCAGCAGCAATTGCGCCGCCGCGTTGGTCATGACCGTGAAGAGGATGAACGGAATGTATTTCATGGCGTCCTCATGGTTTCTTTCGACACGCCGTCGCCTGCCTGGCCGGCGAGCGCGGTTCGCCGCCAGAAGTCCGAGCAGAATGCCGTGTCGCGAATGCTTTCCAGCCGATGCCAGTCGGGAAATCCGGCCCGGAAGGTCGAGGCGCTCATCCGCCCGTCCTTGTACGGGTTGACGCGCCCGCCCGCCGCGACGGTCATCCGGTCGAGCGTTTCAAGGAGTGCGCGCGTGGCGCCGCCGCGGTTGGGAAAATCCATCGTCAGCGTGTAGCCGGGGCGCGGGAAGGACAGGAGGCCCGGCGAGCGCACGGTCCCGAACCGCTTCAGCACGGTGAGGAACGAGGCCTGGCCGGCCCTGCGGCTGGCGTCCAGCATGGCCGGAATGGTCGCGCGGGCCGCCTCGAAGGGAATGACGCTCTGGTGCTGGTGGAGCCCTGCCGGCCCATAGAGCCTGTTCCAGTCGCCGATGCCGTCGAGCGGGTAGAAGAAGGCTCCATAGCCGCTGCGCTGCGGAGCGTCCTTGCGCTTCTTGGCGTGGAAATAGGCGTTGTTGAAGAGTTTCAGGCTGAGCCGGTTCAGCAGGGAGAAGGGCAGGTCGAACGGCACGCCGAGCCTTGCGGCGCGTCCGTCCGTCCGGAAGTTCCCGTTCGTCGCATGGTTGCCGGTGATCAGGACGCCGCGGTTCGCGACGGCAAGCTGGTCCACCCAGGCGACCGCATATTCGTTCTGCGCGTCGGCTTCCTCGGCAAGGTCGAAATAGGCGTCGAGGCTGGAGAAGGGGGTGATCCGCTCGTCTATGTCGAGCGAGCCGACGCGCATGAGCCGCAGCCTTGCGCTCAGCATCAGGCCGGTCAGCCCCATGCCGCCGATGGTCGCGGCGAAGAGGTCCGGGTTCTCCCCGGCCGAGCAGTCGTGGATCACGCCGTCCGAGCGCAGCAAGCGAAAACTCTCGACATGGCAGCCGAACGTTCCCCGGGCATGATGGTTCTTGCCGTGCACGTCATTGGCGATCGCGCCGCCGAGCGTCACGAAGCGCGTGCCCGGCGTCACCGGCAGGAAATAGCCGAAGGGCGCGGCATGGGCGAGGATCTCGTGCAGGCTGGCGCCGGCCTCCGCCTCGAGGATACCGCTTGCCGGATCGAAATGGAGGATGGCGTTCTTCGTGCGCATTTCCACGAGTGCGCCCGCATCGTTGTGGCAACTGTCGCCGTAGGAGCGGCCGCTTCCGTAGGCCAGCAGGCTCGGCAGAGCGCCGGCCGCGCGCTGCAGGCCACGCAGCGCCTCGTCTGCGGCGACCGCCTGCCGTTCCCGGCGGTCGAGGCGCCCGAAACTGTCGAAGGCCGCCCGCATCACACCACGCTCGCCACGAGCAGGAGGACGGCGCCGGCGCCGATGAACAGCTGGCTGCGCCAGTCCGTCGCGATGAATACCACGGGGTCGTCGTGCATTTCGCGGCGGTGGGCGAGGATCCACACCCGCATGCAGATATAGAGCACGATCGGAACGAGCGGCCAGATCATCCAGGGCTGGCTGTAGAGCGCGACGATCTCCTTAGACTGAATGTAGAGGGAGAGGACGAGCACGGCGACGAAGGCCGACGCCACGCCGCTCTGGCCGATGACGTCGATGTCCTCGGATACATAGCCCCGGCCCGCCACGCGCGCCTGATCGTCGGTAATCGCACCCTGCAGTTCGACATAGCGTTTGACGAGGGCGAGCGAGAGGAAGAAGAACAGCGCGAACGCCACCAGCCAGAAGGACAGCGGCAGTTCGGTGGCGACCTTTCCGCCGAGCAGGCGCATGCTGTAGAGGCCGGCAAGGCACAGGACGTCGATCAGCAGCATGCGCTTCAGCGTCAGCGAATAGGCCGTCGTCGCGACGAGGTAGAGCGCGATGACGCCGGCAAAGGCGAGCGGCAGCAGGAGGCAGAGCGCGGCGGCGGTGAACAGCAGGCAGGCCGAAACGGTCAGGCCGTAGGGAATGGAGACGGTGCCGCTGGCAAAGGGCCGGTTGCGCTTGGTCGCGTGCCGGCGATCGAGCGGCAGGTCGAGGATGTCGTTGAGGATATAGACCGCGGAGGCGGAAAAGGAGAAGGCGAGGAAGGCGATGGACGAGGCGACCAGCGTTTCGGCGGAGGCGATCGTATGGGCCAGCACGGCGGGGGCGAAGACGAGGAGGTTCTTCAGCCACTGGTGCACGCGCAGCATCCTGGCATAGGTTTTCAGGGTCGCGGCGCGCGAATCGAAGCGTTGCGAGCCGTGCCGTTTCTGGTAGCGGTCGGCCGCAAGGTCCGGCGCGACGATGATGGCGTTGCAGGCAACGTCGAAGACAGGAATGTCGGCGCGGTCGTTGCCGGCGAAGTCGAAGCCCTTCTCGCCATAGGCCGCGCACAGCGCCGCGGCCTTGCGGCGGGAGGACAGATTGTTCGACGGGCTCGTCGCATGGACCGCGCTGAAGATCTTCAATTCATTGGCGATCGCCCGGGCGACGGGCTCGGCCGCGGCCGTCGCGAGGACGAGCTTTCGGCCCGCGGCGTGCTCGCGGCGCAGGAAGGCGAGGAAGTCCTGGCGGTAGGGCAGGTGCGCCGCATCCACCGTGACCCGGCGGGCGACTTCCCATTTCAGGCGGGCCTTTCCTGAGAAAAGCCAGATGGGAAGAAGAAACAGATAAAGAGGGTTCTTCTTCAAAAGCAGAAAGATAGTTTCCCACAACATGTCCGTCGATACGAGCGTACCGTCGAGATCGACGGCGAGCGGTATGTCCATTCTGTGTTGTACGGGCGCGTTCATCTCTGTGCCAATTCTCTCGCGATCCTGTATCCGCCCGAAAAGCTCGGGGCGAAGGACATGAAAGCCTGTCTGATTTCTCCAAAATTCGGGATGACCCTAGGGGGGAAACCCGCAACCCAAAGTTAATGGCGGCCCCCGCGGGCCGCCGATGTGCAAACACGGTTAAAGAAATGCCGTCCGCAGGCGGACCGGGCCGTCATGCCGCGCCGCTCAGCGCGGGCGCGATGGAGCCGAGGAGAACTGCGGCTTCCAGTTCGTGACGATGAGAAGGATCATGCCCGCGACGAGGGCGAAATAGTACCGGTCCTCGGGCAGCGGAAAGCTTGCGAACTTGCCGGCGACGGCGATGGCCAGCGCGAACATCAGCGCGTTGAACCGTGGTCCGGTCCCCCTGCCGGTCGTTGCCAGCAGTCTCCAGCCGAGGAGGCAGGCCGCGAGCAGCTCGATCCAGTGATTGCCGCTCAGCGCGTTCATCGCTCCGTTCACGTAACCCTTCAGCATGACCGCGAGCGAGAAGGGCGGCTTGAAGCCGGCCATGGAGTTCTGGGTCTCGATGCACGAGAAATAGAAATGGGCCCACCAGCCGGGATGCCCGCCGGCTTTGGCAATCACCATGGCCGTCAGGAAGGCCGCCACGAACGTCACAACGAACGGCGCCTTGCGCCAGCCGAACACGAAGGCCGTGATCAGCAGGGCGAAGATCAGGATGAGCGAATCCGGCCTGAAGAAGATCGCGGCATAGAGCAGCAGGCAGGCGAGGGCGTCCCGGCTGCGCGTCAGGAAATAGACCGCCGCCACCAGCAGCAGCGCCGTGATCATGT
This sequence comes from uncultured Shinella sp., assembly GCA_946481465.1. The sequence goes on from CAMLOC010000005.1 coordinate 5,519, forward strand.
CGGGGCTGACGAGGGTGGTCATGTGCAGATAGTCGGCAAGCCCCAGCGCCGGCGCGAGGACGAGGGCGCCCTGCAGGGCGTTCTCGCGCTTCAGCCAGTACAGGCAGAAGGCGCCGAACACCAGGGACGGCACGATGCTGAGCAGGATGGCGGCCTTGTCGAGCCCGGTGAAGGGCGCAAGGGCCCGCATCGCCGCGATATAGCCCAGCTTTACCCTGTACATCGACAATTGCGTCGCGAAGTCGACGGGATTTTCCCACTGGTGCTGCTGGTAGCCCTGGTCGTAGCGCAGTTTCTTCAGGTCGCCCTCCGTGGCGCCCTTTTCGATCTCCGCCCAGGCTTCGGCGTGAAGCCGGACCGGATCGTCGATCCTGTCTTCCAGCGCCACCGCGATATAGGGGAGCATGTCCCAGTTATAGCCCGGACGCAGCCAGGTGACCGCCGCCAGCATGAGCACGACCGCAACCATCGCGAAGACGCCGAGCCGCTCGAACAGCGGCGCGCTGCGGGTCCATTTCACGAGGGTTTGGGCGGGCCGTGTCTTCCCGGCCCAGCCGAGCAGTCCGATTTCTGCCTGTTGCACTGAAATCTCCCCTTACCCGAGGGCGTTGCCTGCGGTGCTCAGGCCGGCTGGAGAACCAGCTTTCGCCCGGTTTTCCGCTCTTCCAACACTTCCGAAAGCAGGTCCACATATTGCGCCGCGATGCTGTCCCAGCTGTAGGCCTCCGCCGTGGCCTGCGCGGCGGCCTGCATCTGCCGCATGAGTGCCGCATCCCCGAAGACGGCTTCGATCTTGCGGGCGATGTCGGCGCCGTCCTGCACGATCGTCACGCCGTTCCGGCCATCCTTCAGATATTCCTCGATGCCGCCGACGGTGGTCGCGAACACGGTAAGGCCGCTTGCCATGGCTTCCATGCAGACCAGCGAGAAGGTCTCGTATGCGGTCGGGAAGACGAAGGCGTCGGCGGCGGCGAAGAACCGTTCGATGCCCTTCTGTTCGCCCGCATAGACGATCCTGTCGCCGGAGACGCGCGCCATGGCGCGATAGGGCGCCTGGTTGTCCGATCCGACCACGAGAAGCCGGTATTCAGGCCCCAGCCTTTCCATCGCGTCGATGACATGGGCAAGGCCCTTGCGGTCGAACTCGTGCCCGACGAACAGCAAGAGCGGAGCGTCCTGCGGGATGCCGAACGTTTCTCGAATTTCGCGCCGCGCCGAAGGGTCGGGCCTGAAGCGCTCGACATCGACGCCGTTCGGGATGACGCGAATGCGGTTTGCCGGCACGGCGTAGTGCTTGTGCAACTCCTGGGAGACGCGGTGCGACACCGCGACGTAACGCCTGTAGCGCAGGCCTCCGATCATCCAGCGGTCGCGCAAGGCCACCCAGGCATGCAGCGGATTGAGCATCCACCGCCATTGGCCGGCGGCCTTCTTGACCTGAAGGTTTTCCGCGTTGACGGCATGGACGACCACGACGTCGCCGGCAAGGCAATCGCCATGGCTGACGACGAGGGAGCCGGCCCGGCGCCGGACCGCGCGCGTCGCGGCGAGCGTGAAGGCCGGGAACACCACGGTGCGCGCCATGTAGCGCATGCCGCCGCGCGTGGAGAACCGGTTCACCCAGGGGCTGACGACGGTAACATGCGTCGCCGTTTCGCCGATGTCGCGCGTCGCGGAGGCGATGACGCCGTTGGTCAGGCCTGCCCGGTTGAAGGCCTGGGCAAGCTCCCAGGCACCCCTGTCCGCGCCGCCGATGGCGCCGAATTCCTGGATGACTTGGAGAATCTCCGGAAACATCCGATTACCTTCCTGGACGCGATCCGGCGCCTGTTGAACACTTCATGGCGCAATCCCGAACGCTGCTTCTTGAGGATACATATCCCTGTTCTTGAGGACCGGGCCAAGTCCGTCCTCGCGTTAGGGTTAATTCGCAATGCCCTCTATTCTCACTGAAAACCGTTACTTAAATGAGCGGTATGGATTTGAAGATTTGAAGTATTCGGCGGTATTTGATGGGCATCGTTTCGTTTTTCAGGGTGGCGGTGCTGGCCCTCGCGCTTGCCGGCTCGGGCGCGGCCGCCCATGCCGGCGAACAGCCGCCCATGCGCCAGCGCATCGGCGGCGGCAACATGGTCACCTTCCTGACGGGCGCGCCGACGGCCAATCTCTACCAGGCGCTGCGCAAGATCGGCGCGCGGATGGGGCGCATGGATTCCTACGGCTGGCGCGACCTCGAGCGTGTCCCGACGCCGCACGATTTCGACGCGGCGATGCGCGAGGCCTACGACAACGGCATCACGCCCATCATCCTGCTCGAATATGAAGGGAGCTACCAGTTCCTGGACCCGCCGCAACCCATCGGATCCTACGAGGACTGGTACGAGGCGGGCCGCGTCTATGCGGAGCGTTTCGGGCGCGGCGGCGCGTGGGCGCGCGAGAACGGCGCGGGCGACTGGGGCGTCGATGTCTTCACGGCGATCAACGAGCCGGACGTGCAGGCGACCATCCCGCACGACGCGTATCGCGATGCGCTCGCCGGCTTTGCCGATGGCGTGCACAGCGTCAACAAGGCGTTCCGGGTCGTTCCCGGCGGCTTTGCGACGTGCAATTCCCACGGCGACCCCACCTTCCGCGGCTACGGTCCCGCCATTGCGGGCCTGCTGAACGACGGCCGGCTCGACGGCCTCGATTTCCATACCTACTACCATCCGCGCTGGTATCCCATCGAGCGCGGCCGCGCGTTTTCGGTGCAGACCTGCTTCGACCGGTCGAAGGCGGCGCTCGGCGTCACCCGGGACATCAATTTCTATGCCACCGAGTTCAACACGGCGCGCGTCGAGACCTGGGACGACGAGGAGCTTCAGGGTTCGCTCTTCCTCACCGCCGTCTGGGACCAGCTTGGCGTGCAGAAGGCGGACGGTTCGTCGGCCACCGTCCTTGCCTTCCCCTGGAACCTCTTCGATACGGGTAGCGTGGAGGGACCCGCCTATGCGATGGCGACGCATGCGGACCCGTGGATGCCGGACGTCCGGTCGGAGGTTCTGAAGCGGGTCGTCGATCTGGCGGGAGACATGACATTCGTCGCGCTGGACGGCAAGCGGTCGGGCACGCTGACGCTGGAGGACGACACCTCGCGCCTCGTCGTGCTGCAGGAAAGGCCCGGCTGGACGGACAGGGAGCAGGGCTCCCCCTGGACGGTCGCGGTGCCGCCATGGGCGGTGACCGGCGAGCTTTGGGGGTGGGACGGACTGAGAAGGACCTATCCGGTCGAGGGCATGCCTTCCCTCAGCCTCGATGTGTCGGGCAACGAGACCTACATGCTGCACTTCCGCCGCAAATAGCCCGACTTTGGCGCGGCCCGGCGCGGCGGGCATGCTTAACTCCGCATTAACCATGCAGGGCTAAACCTCTGATAGTCTGTTGACTGGCGATTCCCAGCCGCTACTTGCGATTGACCCTACGGGATGTGGTCGCATCAGAGGAAGATTTATGCGCGTCGCTGTCGTTCATGATTGGCTCTACGTGATCGGCGGCGCCGAGCGGGTTCTGGAGCAGATTCTCCAGGTTTTCCCCGATGCCGACGTCTATTCGGTCTTCGAGAGCCTGAGCGAGGACGAGCGCCGGCGCATCGGCATCACCCGGCCGGTCCGCACGACCTTTCTTCAAAGGATTCCGAGGGTAGGGCGCTGGCACCGCGCCCTGCTGCCCCTGATGCCGCTGGCGATCGAGCAGCTCGACCTGTCGCAATATGATCTCGTCATCAGCAGCAGCTATGCCGTCGCGAAAGGCGTTCTCACGGGGCCGGACCAGCTTCACGTCTCCTATGTCCATTCGCCGATCCGCTACGCCTGGGATTTGCAGCACCGGTATCTGGCGGAGGTCGGCTCGAGCCGCGGCCTGAAAAGCATGCTCATGCGGGCGCTGCTCCACAAGATCCGCATCTGGGATTTCCGCACGGCGCACGGTCCCGACGTGATGATCGCCAATTCGAACTTCATCGCGCGGCGCATCCGCAAGGTCTATGGGCGCACGGCGCAGGTCATCTATCCGCCGGTCGGTCTTTCGACGCGCACGCAGGCGACCCCGAAGGGCGACTACTTCCTGACGGCCAGCCGGCTGGTGCCTTACAAGAACATCGAGGTCGTCGTGCGGGCCTTCGCGCTTCTGCCGGACATGAAGCTGAAGGTCGGCGGAAGCGGACCCCAGGCGGAGTACCTGAAGAAGATCGCCACGCCCAATGTCGAGTTCATCGGTTTCGTCGAGGACGGCAAGCTCCGGGAGCTGATGGCCGGCGCGCGCGCCTTCATTTTCGCCGCGGAGGAGGATTTCGGCATCATCCCGGTCGAGGCGCAATCGGAGGGCACGCCCGTCCTGGCCTTGCGGCGGGGCGGCTCGCGGGAAACCGTCGTCGACGGCTATACGGGGCTGTTCTACGACGAGCCGACGCCGGAAGCCATTTCGGCGACGGTCCGCGCCTTCGTCGCCAGGGAGACGGCGTTCAGCGCCGAGGACTGCGTGACGAATGCGGGCCGGTTCTCCGCCGAGCGCTTCCGCGCGGAACTGCGCGCCGCCGTCGATGCGGCCCTTTCCGCACGGCGGAGCGAGGAGGCCGCCACGCTGGCCAGTTTCCAGAACGTCGCCGGCAGGAAGGAAAAGCCCCTTGAAGCTGCGCGACCCTAAGATGAAGGCGCTGGTCGTCACGGCGCTGGACCGGTTCGAGCCTCTGCGGATCCTCGTCCGGCACCTGACGCTGTTTGTCGTCATCGTGGTCGCGATCGTCGGGCTGGCCCTCGCCGCCTATCTCTTCGTGCCCGTGCGCTATGTGGCGACCGGCACCGTGCTGGTGGGCGATCCCGAGCCGGGCGTCGCGCAATCGGCGGTCGACGCGCAGAAGACCGGCGACCCCGCCGACATGGAAAGCCAGCTCATCATCGCCCATTCGCAGGTCGTGCTGCGCCGCGCGCTTCTTTTGCCCAAGGCGCAGAAGGCATTGCAGGCGGAGTGCATGGCAGGCGATGCCGCCGCCTTCGGCGGCGATTGCAACGATCTTGCAAGCCGTCCCGACAGGCTCGTCGACTATGTCTCGTCCCGCTACGGCGTCGGTTCGGTGGGCCGCTCGCGCATCATCACCATTTCCTATACCTCGCCGCAGCCCGAGGTGGCCAGCGACATGGCCAACGCCCTCATCGAGGCGTTCCTAGAGGAGCAGAAGGAAACGGTGAGCGCCAGCCGCGAGACGGCGGCGGACTGGCTGAAGAAGGAAGCCAATGCGCTCGATACCGAGATCCGCCGGCTCGACAGGCAGATAGCGGAATATCGCGGCGAGAACGGGCTGGTGCGGGGCACGGGCGGGCCGGCCACCTCGGAACTGTTGACCGGCGTCAACCAGCAACTCGCCGCCGCGCAGGCCCTGCAGGCGACGGCGGCCGCGCGACTGAAGGAAATCAACGCCGCCGATCTCGGCGGCAGCGCCAATGCGACCGCCGTGCTCGAGAGCCGCACGGTGGGCGACCTCAAGCAGAAGATCGCCGATATCGACAGCCGCCTCGGCACGGCGGCAACGACGCTCGGCCCGTCCCATCCGCGGCTCAAGGCGCTTGTCGGCGAGCGCAAGGCGCTCAACAGCCGGCTTTCGGCCGAGATCGACCGCATCGCCAAGAACGCCCGCAAGCAGTACGCGGCCGCGACCGAGCGGGTCGCCGTCCTCACCAAGCAGATGCAGGCGGCGAAGGCCGAGGTCACTGTCGCCAGCGATAGCGAGACCAGCATCGAGGACCTCGTGCGGAAGGTCGAGGTCAAGCGCCGGCAGTTCGCCGATCTTTCGACGCGCATCAACGGTCTCGAGGTCGAGCAGCGCGTGCGGTCCGGCAATGTGCGCCTCGTCAGCGAGGCGGACGTTCCCCGCAAGCCCTTCTTCCCCAAGAAGATCCCGTTTGCCGCCGCCGGCCTGACGCTGGGATTGCTGGCGGGCGCCGTCGCCGCGTTCGTCGCCGAGAAGATCAATCCCGCTCCGGAAAACCGCATCGCCGAGGATCTTCCCCGCACTCCCGTCTCCGGGCCGCGCCGGGTCTCCGCCCGCAGGGAGGATGACGACGCGGCGCCCGAGCCCGGACCAGACGCGACGTTCCTTGCCGCGATGCCGCATGTGCCGCTCGTCGCGAACCGGGTCGGCCCGCGCAGGGGAGGGAGGATGCTGGTCGAGGCCGCCCTTGCCAGCAAGGCCGCGCAAAAGGCACTCGACGCCATCGGCGCGAAGGCGGCCGGTGGCGTGGTGGCGGTCGCCTCGCTCGCCCCGGGCGCCGGCCGGTCGACCCTGGTCGCGGCACTGGCGCGCCGGGCCGCAGCAAGCGGAACCGCCGTGCTCGTTATCGACTGCAACCTGTCGCGGCCGGCGATCGCCAGCCTGCTCGATACACCGCGCGAGGCGGACTGGGCGAAGGACACGGTGCAGGATCTCGTGCTCCAGTCGCCGTTCGACGGCCTGGATGTCGTTCCCGCCGCGCATGCGCGGCGCGTGCTGCCGCCGGAATACCGCTGGGAGATGCGCCTTGCCGACCTCCTGCAATGGGCGCGAACCGCCTATGGCCTCATCCTGCTCGACGGGCCTTCCCTGGACGACCGGGCCGTTCAGGCCGTCGTTGCGGAGGCGGACATGGTGATCCTCTGCGCCGCGCGGCAGGACGCCGAGACGGAAGCTGCCGTTTCGCGCCTTCATGCCGTGAAGCCGGTGAGGATCGGCATCGTCACGACCCATTCCGGGCAGGACCGCAGGACGACCGAGACGCCGCCGCTGAAGAAGGTGGCGAACCAGAGGTGGCGATGACACCGGCGCGCCTCCTGTTCGTCAACCATGTCAGCTCCATGTCCGGGGCCGAATTCGTGCTGGCGCAGGTGGCGCAGGCCTTCCCCGGCGCCTCCGCCTTCCTCTTCGAACAGGGGCCGCTGCTCGCCGCGCTCGAGGCGCACGGCCTCAAGGGCATCGTCGCGAAGAACGGCGCGGGCCTCGGCGGGATCAAGCGCGACAAGTCTCTTGTCCGGGCGCTGCCCGCGCTCGCCAAGCTTGCGGGCCTGGTGCGCGAGATCGCAGGGGTGGCCCGCGCGCATGACGTCCTCTATGCCAATTCGCAGAAAGCCTTCCTGCTGACGGCGCTGGCGGCGACCATCGTGCGCCGGCCCCTGGTCTGGCATCTTCACGACATCCTGAACCCGGAGCATTTCGGCGGCATGCAGCGGCGCCTGCAGATCGGCCTCGCCAACCGGGTCGCCACGCGGGTGGTCGTGCCCTCCCGGGCCTGCGCCGACGCCTTCGTGGAGGCCGGCGGGCGACCGGATGTCGTGGCGGTCGTTCCCAACGGCGTTTCCCCGCCGCAGGCCGCGCCGAGACCGACGCGCGAAGCGCTCGGCCTGCCGGAAGGACCGCTGGTCGGCGTGTTCAGCCGTCTGGCGCATTGGAAGGGGCAACACGTCCTCCTGAAGGCGTTGCACGAGACGCCCGGGGTCGGCGCGATCGTCGTCGGAAGCGCGCTCTTCGGGGAGGAAGCCTACGAGCGGCAGTTGCGCGCCATGGTGACGGAACTCGGCCTTGGAGAGCGCGTCACGTTTCTCGGCCAGCGCAATGACGTCATGCGGCTGATGTCGGCGGTCGACTGCGTGGTGCATCCTTCAACCCTCGCCGAACCCTTCGGCCTGACACTGGTCGAGGCGATGATGGCACGGACGTCGGTCGTCGCCACGGATGCGGGCGCCGCACGCGAGATTCTCGACGACGGGCGGGCGGGGCAACTCGTGACGCCCGGCGATGCCGGGTCGCTGGCCGCCGCGCTGAAGGCGTTCTTCGCCGCTCCGCAGGATTTCTCGCAGCAGCGCGACCATGCGGCCCTGCGCGCGGCCGAACGCTACAGCGCCGACAGGATGCGCGGCGATATCCAGGCGCTCGTCGGGGAGCTTGCGGCGGGACGCTCCGGATGACGGCCGTCGCCGACCATGCCGGCCGGCCATCCCTTTCCATGGCGGACTGGCTGCCTCCCCTGGCCTTGCTTGCCGGAACGGCCGTCGTCGGGGGGGCGCTCGGCGGCCTCTCGAGACCGCTCTTCGTGCTCGGTTGCGGCGCCGTCGGCTGGTATGCGTGGCGAAGGGGGCCGGCAGCGCATTTCTACAGCGTCCTGCTGCTGTTCGCCTTTTCTCCCTTCGTGCGGCGCGTGGTCGATGTCTCGGCCGGGTTCGACTATTCGAGCCTGATGCTCGTCGGGCCGCTGCTGGCCATTCTCGTCACCGGTCCCGATGTCCTGCGCGGCCTGTCGGGGGACCGATGGGACGGCCGGCTCTGGCCGATCCTCACGGTCGGGCTTTGCATCGTCTATGCCACCGTGCTCACGCTGGCGCAGGGGAACTGGTCGGACACCATGTCCGGCGCGCTGAAATGGCTTGCGCCGCTCGTCTATGGCGCGGCGCTCGCGTTGCATGCCCGCGGCGAAGAGATCCTGGATGCGGCGGTTTCCGCCTTCGCGGTCATCCTGCCCCTGACCGGGGCCTATGCCATCTACCAGTATGTCAACCCGCCGGAATGGGACCGCTACTGGATGCAGTACGCGTCCATCATGTCGGCGGGCCAGCCCGTGCCCTACGGCGTGCGTTCGTTCAGCACGCTCAACGGTCCGGCGAGCTACGCCACCTTCACCGCCGCCGGCCTGCTCCTGACGTTCTTCCTGCGGCGAAACTGGCTTTCGATGCTGCTGATCCTGCCGGCATTCATGGGCTTTCTGCTCTCGCAGTACCGCACGGCCTGGATCGCGCTGGCGATGGGCGTATTGTTCTGCCTCCTGTTCAGCGCCACGCGCCTGCGCGCCGCCACGATCATCGTCGGCGCGATAGGGCTCGGGCTGCTTGCGTTGACGATACCGCCCTTCTCCGACGTGATCGGCGAGCGCCTGGCGAGCTTCGGCCAGGGCGGGCAGGACGGCAGCGCGCAGGAGCGCCTGCAGCAATATGTGACCCTGTGGGACCTGCCGGACAGTTCGGTCGTCGGCATCGGCTTCTCGACCGTGGATGTCGGCACCGCCGGCGCCATGGCCGTGGACGGCATGATCATCGCGTGCTGGCTGGCGATGGGCATTCCCGTCGGCATTCTCTGCCTCTTCGGCTTCGTGTGGGCGGCCGCCCTGCCGATCTTCGAGGCTTTTCGCGCAAGGACCGCGCAGGCCGTGGTCATTGCGGCCTTCGGCCTCGGCGCCCTGGTGCAATTGCCTCTCGCCAATCTGGCGGCCGGCGAACTGGGGGTGCTGTTCTGGTCGCTCATCGTGCTGACCGCAGGCCGGGCGCCGATCCAACGTTCGGTTGAGCGGTGAGAGTATCTTTACGTTTGCGCGCTAAGACCGGTTCTGGACCCCTCGCTCCCTGGAGGGCCTGAGAACAAGGCGCAGAACCGGGCCATCGCAATGACTGCCACTCCACCGGAAGAACTGGCCCTTGCGCCCCAAAGGTCGAAGAAGGTGATGGCCGCCCTGCTGATGGGGGGCGCCCTTGCCGGCAAGGTGCTGGGCCTCCTGCGCGAAATCATCATGGCGCATGTCATCGGCGTCGCGCTCGTCGCCGACGGTTTCCGCACCGCGATCACCATCATCCTCATGCCGCTCGCCTTCCTCCAGAACGAGAGCGTTCCGGCCATCCTCGTGCCGCTGATGAGGGAGGCGCAGGAGCGCGGCGAAGGTCCGCAGCGCCTTGCGGGAATGAGCATCGCGCTGACCCTGATCGGCGTCCTCCTGATGCTGCCGATGTATGCGGTCGGCTATGTGCTCGTCGACTGGATGGTGATCGGCTTTTCGGAAGAGGGCCGCCACCTGACGCTGCACATGGTCTACATCCTGGCGCTCAGCATGCCCGCCTCGGTGCTGATCAACTGCCTGGCCGCGGGCGAGGTGGCCATCGGCAGGACGCGCATGACCAACCTGCGCGCGGCGGCGCTGAATGTCGGCGTGATCATCGGTCTCGGCTTCCTGGTGCTGACGGGCTACAACTACATCCTCGCCTGGGCCTTCACCGGCGCCTTCAACCTTCTGGCCTGCTGGGGTGTCTGGCGCCTGGTGGCGGAAGGCAACTTGAGCTTTACGGGTGTCACGCCCCGACTGGTCATCGACATCGGCCGCGAATTCCTCGCCCGCCTTCGTCCCTTCCTGCTTCTGCCCGGCTTCGAGCAGGCGAATATCTGGCTGGAACGGCTGCTCGCCTCGCGCGTCGTGACGGGCGCCGTGGCCTCGCTCGACTATGCCCGCACCCTGACCGACAGCGCCCTGCTTCTCCTCAGCCAGCCGATCGGGCTCGCGCTGCTTGCCGACGGCAACAGGAACGACGAGCGCGAGGAGATCCAGAAGATCGCGCGGCCGCTTCTGGCGGCGGGCGTGCCCTTCGCGGCCTTCATCTACGTCTTCGCGGAGGATATCGTCCGCCTCGTCTTCGAGCGCGGCGTCTTCGGCGCGCATGGCGTGCTCCTGACCAGCCAGGCGCTGAGCGGCATCGCGGTCGGCATGTGGGCCTCCACCCTCGGCTGGGTTCTCCTGCGGTTGCTCAACCGCTCGAACCGCAACACGAAGGCGGCCATCATCCTGATGTCGGCCTATGCGGCGAATATCGCGATGAACCTGCTCACCCTATCCCTTTGGGAAGGCAGCGGCATGGAGGTGTTCATGCTCGGCCTGGGCGAGGCGTCGCGCAGCATCGTGCTGCTGCTCGGCGTGGCGCTCGCGCTCAATTGCGGCGGCACGCTCCTGCGCCTGTTCCTCGTCGCGCTGGTTCCGGCCGTCTGCCTCGTGCTGGCCGAATGGCAGTTCCTGCAGTCCATCTCCGTACCCTTCGAAAAGCTCGTCCTCGGGGGCATGTTGTGGTGCATCGCCACCCTGGCCGCGGCGTGGATGCTCTGCCCGGACCTGTTGCGTCTCATCGTCCGGAAGGTGGCCAGGCCCCTGTTCAGAGGAAAGAACTGACGTGGTTGCTCTCAATCCCGTGCTTGCTGCCATTCTGAGGAATACCCTCGGCCGGCGCCGCGGCGTTACCGGCTGTCTTTTCACCTTTCACCGCGCGGCGAGGCCGGAGGATTGGGCATCGCTGCCCGATCGCGACTTCTACGTCGACATCGGCTTCCTGGACAGGCTGCTCGCCTATCTGGCCCGGCACGGCTGGAGCGTCGTGACGATCGGGGAGGCCATCCGCCGCTCCGCCGCCGGCGATCCGTCGAAGTTCGTCAATTTCTCGATCGACGATTGCTACCGCGACACGTTCGAGCTCGTCGTCCCGCTTTTCCGCAAGCACGGCGTTCCCGTCACCCTGTTCGTGACCACGGGTATCCCGGACGGCACCCATGTGATGTGGCAGGCGGGGCTTGAGCAGACGCTGCGCGAGCGCGACACGGTCGTCCTCGACGGCGAGATCGTCGATGTCGCCTCGTCCGAGCGCAAGCGCGCCGTCTACAACGCCAAGGCCAGGGCCTGGGAAGGGCGCGAGCCGCTGGAATATGCCGCCTTCTGCGCCGCCAACGCGGTCGACACCGGCGCCGTCTACGCGAACCACGCCATGACCTGGGAGATGATCGAGGCCGTCGTCGGCGATCCCCATGTCGAGATCGGATCGCATACCGTCCATCACCCGCATGTCGCCTCGCTGAGCGAGGAGGCGGCCTTCTACGAGCTGGAGCGTTCACGCCTGCGGCTGGAGGAGCGGCTGGATATCGATGTGCATCACTTCGCCTTCCCATACGGGCGGGCCGGCGATTGCGGCCCGCGGGATTTCGCGCTGGCGGGGAAGGCGGGCTACCGCAGCGCATCGACGACCCGGAAAGGGCTTCTGAGGGCGGGTGCCGACCCGCTTCACCTGCCCCGCAACACCCTGAACGGACGGCACCAGCAGATGCACCATGCGGAACTCCACCTGACCGGCATTTCGGGTCTTGCGGCGAGGGTGCTCAACCGTGTCTGACCGGCGTTTGAAAATCCTGTCCATCGCGCACCCGGCCGTTGAGGCGGCGGCCGGCCGGTTGCGATACCATCCCTTCGCCGGCCGCCCGGACCTCGACGTGCATCTTCTCGCCCCCCGTCGCTGGCACCAGTTCGGCCGGACGATCGAGGCCGATCCGCCGGGCGATCCGGGCGTGACCATGCATATCCTGCCGATCCGGTTCGGCCGGGGCGGGCCGATGAGCTGGTATCTCCACATCTATCCGGGGATGCGAAGGCTGATCCGCGAGATCGAGCCCGATGTCATCCACCTGTGGGAGGAGCCCTGGTCGCTCGTCGCCCTCCAGGCGAAGATCCTCAAGGGCGACGCCGCGCTCGTGCTGGAGGTCGACCAGAACATCCTGAAGCGCCTGCCGCCGCCGTTCGAGAGCATCCGCCGGCATGTCCTGCGCAACACCGACCACATTCTCTCGCGCAGCCCCGACGCCACGGCGGTCGTGCGCGCCTGCGGCTATGCGGGCACGGTCGGGGAGGTCGGCTACGGCGTCGATTTCGCGACCTTCGGCCCGCGGCAGGCGGCGCAGCGCGCGCCCGGCCTGCGCCTCGGCTATGTCGGCCGGCTGGTCGTCGAGAAGGGGCTCGACGATGCGCTGGATGCGCTGGCGCGCGCGCCGGCGGACGTGACGCTGGCGATCATG
>CAMLOC010000006.1 GCA_946481465.1 uncultured Shinella sp.
AGCGCAAGCCCGTCCTCCCTGCGGATCAGGTGGCGCTCCAGCGACGCCATGGCGGCGGCGGCACGGGCGGGATCGGCGGCGCCGGATAGGACCGCCCAGGACTGGGCGATGCTATCGATCCGGCATTCGTCATTGTCCTTCGATCCCAGCCATGAGCCGTCATCGAAAGTGGCGCGCCGGTACCAGGCCCCGTCCCAGGTTTCCTGTTCAATGGAAGCCTTGAGCGTCTGCGCATGCGCCTTCCAGCGCGCAGCGCGCTCGGGGTCGCGGCTCTCCGCAAGCGGTGCAAACAGGTCGATCGCGCGGATAAGGAGCCAACCAAGCCAGACGCTTTCGCCCCCGCCCCCCTCGCCCACCCGGTTCATACCGTCGTTCCAGTCGCCGGTGCCCATCAGGGGCAGGCCATGCCGGCCGGTGAGCGCGACAGCCTGGTCAAGGCCGCGGGCGCAATGCTCGAAGAGCGATGCGAACTGGCCGGAGGGCGTCGGCTGGAAGAAGGCATCGTGTTCTCCCTCGGCGAGGACCGGCCCATCCAGGAACGGGATGGCTTCATCAAGGATCGGCGCGTCGCCGGCCGTTCCGATATAGGTCGCGGTGGCGAAGGCGAGCCACACGCGGTCGTCGGAAATCCGCGTGCGAACACCTGCGCCGGAATGGGGTAACCACCAATGCTGCATGTCGCCTTCGGCAAACTGCCGACCGGCGGCGCGCAGGATATGCGCCCGCGTCTCCTCCGGCCGGGCGAAAGCGAGCGCCATACCGTCCTGCAACTGATCACGGAAACCATAGGCGCCGCTTGCCTGGTAGAAGGCCGAGCGCGCCCAGATGCGGCAGGCGAGCGTCTGGTAGAGCAGCCAGCCGTTCAGCATGATATCCATCGCCCGGTCCGGCGTCCTGACCTGCACGGTCTGCAACAGCGTCCGCCAATGCTCGGTCACGTCGGCAAGAACCGTATCGAGATCGGCGGCGCGGTAGCGGGTGATCAGCGCGCCGGCTTCCTCAGCCGAAGCGGCCTCGCCAAGAAAGGAGACGAGCTCGATGCTTTCGCCCGGCTCGAGATCGATCGTGCATTGCAATGCGGCACACGGATCGAGACCCGCGCCGACCTTGGCGCCGAGGGGCTTTCTTCTTGTAAGCGCCGCCGGTCGCGCGGAGCTGCCGCCCCGCCCGAGGAATTCCGCGCGGTCGCCAGTCCATGCGGTCTGCCGGCCGCCGAGATCGGCAAAGGCGATGCGACCGGGAAATCCCATTGCGGATCGATTGCGGGCGAAGATCGCGCCGGTCTCCGCATCAAGAGATGTGGCGATGAACGGCGCGTTTGCACCCCGCAGGGTGCCGAGCACCCATTCGGCATAGCTCGTGACCGACAGGCGGCGCGGCCGCGACGAATGGTTGGTCAGCGTCAGCCGTGAAATGCGGATGGGATCGGCAAGCGGCACATAGGAGAGCAGGTCGCTTTCGATCCCGTGCGCCCGATGCGCGAAACGGCTGTAACCGAAGCCGTGGCGCGCCACATAACGCCCGCCGTCCCGGATTGGCTGGGCAGTCGGACTCCAGAGGTCGAGTGTCTCCTCCTCGCGGATATACAGGGCCTCACCGGAGGGGTCGCCGACCGGGTCGTTGGACCATTGCGTGATCTGGTTCTCACGGCTGTTTTCCGCCCAGCTATAGGCGCTGCCGTCCGCCGACACCTGGAAACCGAAGGCGGGATTGGCGATGACGTTGATCCAGGGCATCGGGGTCATCGCGCCGTTTTCCAGCACGGTCACATATTCCGTGCCGTTCCTGTCGAAACCGCCCAGCCCATTGAAAAATTCCAGGTCTTCCGGTGGCGTGACCATCTCGGCCGAGGATTTCGAGGGAAAGGGCGGCGGCAGAGGAGCCGAGCGCTCGATGCCGTCGGAAAGACGCGCCAACTGATCGGCGATCAGGCCACGATGGGCCGAAAGCACGACGCGCGCGGTGGCGTTCAGGAGGTTTTTCGTCTCCTGGTTCAGGAAATCGGCGCGCAGCACGTGCACCGCGCCCTGCGCCGGCATGTCGCCGAAACGTGGGCGGGACTGGCTGGAGCGCACGGCGGCCTCCACGGCGTTCTGCAAGTCCTGCACATAGGAGGCGGCACGTTCGTTGACGATCACCAGATCGACGGCGAGCCGCTTGATGCGCCAGTATTCGTGCGCGCGCAGCATCTGGCGCAACTGCGGAAGGTCTTCGGCATCCTCGATGCGCAGGAGCACGATCGGCAGGTCGCCCGAGATGCCGTAGGGCCAGAGGCCGGATTGCGGGCCGGCACCGGCGAGAATGGCATTCGAGGCGGGGCGAAACCGTGCGTCGGCATAGAGGATCGGCGCGGCAAGGCGCTGGAAGTCCGCCGCCTCCTCAAGGTCCATGTCGAGATGGTGAAGCTGCACCTGCGCCTGGGTCCAGGCGAGCGTCTTCGCCCGCTCGAAGGCGCTCCTGTCGTGGTGCTTATCGATGCGTTCAAGAAGCTCTTCTCGCGATCGTGCGACGACCGTCCAGAAGGCAATGCGCGCCACTTTGCCAGGAAGCACCCGCACGCTGCGGCGTAGCGCGAAGATCGGATCGAGCACGGTTCCCGCGGTGTTGGACAGTGCCTGCCCGTCATGAATGGCGGCGGCCGTGGCGATGGTGCGGCCGCGCCCAAGGAAACGGGCGCGATCGGATTCGTATTGCGGATCGGCAATCGTATCGCCCTCGACCACGGTGAAGTGGGCCGCCCAGATCTCCGCCTCCGAGGGCGTGCGGCGGCGGCGCGTGGCGATGAGCGCGCCGTATTCGGCCAAATGCTCGGTCTCGACGAACATCTTGGCGAAGGCGGGATGCGCGTTGTCGGTTGCCGGCGTGGCAAGCACCAGTTCGGCATAGGAGGTCAGCTCGATCTCGCGCGCCCGCCGCCCGCTATTGGTGAGGCAGATCCGGCGCACCTCGCCGTCATCTTCGCCGGAGACGATGACATCCATCTCCGTCGTCAGCGTCTCGTCATGGCGAATATATTGCGCGTGATCCTCGCCGAAGACCACCGAGGCCTCGGCCCTGTCGCCCGTTGCCAGGGGGGTGGGTGAAAAGACTGTGCCGGTCTGCATGTCCCTAAGGAAGATGAAAGCGCCGCAATCGTCGCGGGTCGCATCCTCGCGCCAGCGCGTGACGGCGATATCGCGCCAGCGGCTGTAGCCGCCGCCTGAGGCCGTCAGCATGACCGCATAGCGCCCGTTGGACAGGAGATGCGTTACCGGCGCGCCGGCGACGGGCAGCGACAGCCGGCGCACCGACGGCGCCGGGTTCAGCGAAATTCCTGCGGAGGCCTTGACCTCCTCGGCGCGCGGCCGGGCGATCGCCACATCGCGCGGCATGCGCTCCGACAGCAGGAGTTCGCTGGCCATGATCATCGGCTCACGGTGGAACCGCGCCCGCATACGCCCGTCCTGCAGGAGGACGACGATGGCGACGATGGTCATACCCTGGTGGTGGGCCATATAGCTGCGGATGATCTCGACGCGGGCGTCTTCTGGCAGGCGGGCGCGGGTGAAGTCCAGAGCCTCGTAGAAGCCGTGCACGCCGCGCGCGCCAAGGGATTCGAGATGCCGGTAGTTTTCGAGCGCAGCATGGGGATCGACCATGGCGGCAAGGCCGGTGGCATAGGGGGCGATGACAATGTTGCCTGACAGCCCGCGCTTGAGGCCGAGCCCCGGCACGCCGAAGTTGGAATATTGATAGGTGAACTCGATGTCACGCGCATTGAAGGCGGATTCCGATATGCCCCAAGGCACGTGCCGCGACCGCCCATAGGCCTCCTGCCGTGCGACGATCAGCCTGTTCGTGTCGTCGAGCAGGCTTCCCGCCGGTGCGCGCATCACGAGCGACGGCATGAGATATTCGAACATCGAGCCCGACCAGGAGATCAGCGCCGAGCCGCTGCCGAGCGGCGTCGCCGCCCGGCCGAGGCGGAACCAATGGCGCGTGCTGATATCGCCCTTTGCGATGGCGAAGAAGCTCGCAAGCCGGGCTTCCGAAGCAAGAAGGTCGTAGCAGTTCGGGTCGAGCCCGTTGTCGGCGAGCGAATAGCCGATGGACAGGAGCTTCCTGTCGGGATCGAACAGAAAGGCGAAATCCATGTCGAGCGCCATGGTGCGGGCTGTGTCCGCAAGCGCCTGAAGCCGGGCTTTCACGGAGGCGGCATCATCGCGGAAGACCTGTCGGTCGCGCGCGGCCTGTGTGACGGATCGGGCGAGCGCGCCGATCCAGAACGTAAGATCGGCGGCCGTGCCGTCATCGGCAGGTGTTGCCTGCTCGGCCAGTTTCAAGGCCTTGTCAAGAAGCCGTGTCAATGCCGGTGTTGCGGCCTCGATGGATTGGGGGCCACGCACGAGGGCTTCAGCCTCGTCGAGAATGGCTGTCAGGCTGGCACCGGGATTGCCGGCCGTCTCGCCGAGAGCCATGCGGGCGAGCGCCAGCATATCACCGAAACCCTCCCCGTCTTCCGCCGGCGGCGTCCCGGCCCACTCCTCGCAGGCATTCGCAAACGCGATCAGGTGGCCGGCGAGATTGCCGCTATCGACGGAGGAGACATAGGCGGGAGCGAGGGTTCTGAGATCGCGCGTATCGTACCAGTTGAAGAAATGTCCGTTGAAACGATCAAGCCGCTTGAGCGTAGAGAAAGTCGCTTCCAACCGTTCAAGCGCTTCAAGGGTACCCACCCAGCCGAAGTCGCGCGCGGCGACCGTCGAGAGAAGATAGAGGCCGATATTGGTCGGCGAGGTGCGGTGGGCGATGGCGGGCAGCGGGGTTTCCTGGAAATTGTCCGGCGGCAGCATGTTTTCCAGCGGGGTAACAAAGGTCTCGAAGAACCGCCATGTGCGTCGCGCGACGAGCCGGAGTTCCGCCGCATCAGCATCCGAAAGCGCCCGGCCCGGCCGTGCTGTCGGCGACCGGCTGACCCAGAGCGCGATGGCGGGCGCGGCCGACCAGAGGAGCGCCAGCAGCAGAGCCAGAGGCCAGGCGGCCGGCGAAAACGCGACGGCAGCAGTGAGAAGGATCAGCGCGGTCGCCGTGCCGCCCGCCATGTCGCGGTAGAAGCCGGCAAGCGTCAGCCGTGTCCGGTTTCCGGACGTCGCGGCGGTCGTCCACTCCAAGAGTTTCCTGCGCGTCACCATCAGCCGGCCAGCGGTTCTGAGCACGGCGTCGCAATTGCGCCATGCCTGATCGGGCAGGAAGGAGAGGCCAAGCGCGGCCTGCATCGCGGCGAGCTTGATGTCGCCGGCAAGTCTGACGGCATGGCTGCTCAGTTGCAGGCCACTGCGGCGCGGCAGGATGGCGAAAACCACCGGCAGGAAGGCGGGAAAGACGATGCATGAAGCGACCAGCAGCGCCGCGGTCACGCCCGCCTGCAACGGCATCGCGCAACAAGCCACGAGCGCCGCGAATGTCGATGGCGCGATGAGGGTGCGGCGCAGATTGTCTAGCATCTTCCAGCGGCCGAGGGCGGGAAGTGCCCGCCGCTCGAATATCCACGGCAGCAGCTGCCAGTCGCCGCGCGTCCAGCGGTGCTGGCGCCGGGCGGCGACGTCGTAGCGCGACGGAAAATCGTCGACCACCTCGACATCGGAGGCGAGCCCCGCCCGCGCGAACGTGCCCTCGAAAAGGTCGTGGCTGAGAAGGGTATTCTCCGGGATGCGGCCGGCTAGTGCCGCCTCGAAGGCATCGACATCATAGATGCCCTTGCCGGTATAGGAGCCTTCGCCGAACAGGTCTTGATAGACGTCGGAAACGGCCGCCGCATAGGGATCCATGCCGCCGGGTGCGGAAAAGACCCGCTGGTAGAGCGAGCCCTCGCGGCCGATGGGAAGCGACGGGGTGACGCGCGGCTGGATGATCGCATAGCCATCGACCACCCGCTGCTGCTCCGCGTCAAAACGCGGCCGGTTGAGGGGATGCGCCATCTTGCCGATCAGCCGCAGGACTGTGTCGCGCGGCAGTTTCGTATCCGCATCGAGGGTGATCACATAGCGCACGTCCGGCGGGACGGACAGCGGCTTTCCGCCAACCGCCATGAAGCTGGTGTCGGTGGCGCCGCGCAGCAGGCGGTTGAGCTCGTGCAGCTTGCCGCGCTTGCGCTCCCAGCCCATCCAGAGGGTCTCGCCGGCATTGAACCGGCGCTTGCGGTGCAAAAGCAGGAAGCGGTCGCCGGAAGGACCCGGCCCGTGCCGGTGATTGAGGTCAGCCATGGCCTCGACAGCGAGCGCGAGAAGCACGCCATCGCCCTCGACGGTCTCCTGCGAGGCATCCTTCCCGTCTGTCAGCAGGGCAAAGCTCAGGTCGCCGCCCGCGCCCGAGAGATGATGGACCTCCAGCCGCTCGATCTGCTCCAGCAGGTCGGCACGATTGCTCAGGAGCGTCGGCACGACGACCAGCGTGCGTGACGACGATGGGACACCCTGCGCGAGTTCCAGTCCCGGCAGGCCGGTCGCGCCGTGGCTCCAGCTCACGAAGCGGTTGACGAGCGCCGTCGCGATATCGCTTGCCGGCAACAGCGCCAGCACCGCGAAGACGATCACGCCGGGCGCCGAGAGACCAATGATGGACAGCAGCCATAGCGCAAGCGCCAGAAGCATCGCCGTCATGAACCCGATCGCCGCGGCATAGCCGGCAATGCCCGTGCGCGCCGCCAACCGCCCGGCGATCAGGTGCCGGGGCTGGCGGAACCCGATCGTGCGCTCGAAGGCCGGCCGCCCTTCCGCGATCAGGTGGTAGCCCGGATCCGCGACACGTTCGGCCTGCGAGGCGGTATCGTCTGTGACCGCTGCGGTCTGTGCCGCTTTCACCGCCTGCCCGGCAATGTCGAGTTCCGACAGGTCCGAGCCGCGGGCGAGGTCTTCGATGGCGCTGCGATAGAGGTTGCGCGTAGCGAAATCCATGCGGGCGAAGCTGCTGTCGGCCGATAGGCGGGCATCGACGAGGCTGACCTTTTCAAAAAGGTCGGCCCAGTCAACATCACTGATCAGCCGCATGCTGGTGATGATGTTCCTGATCGTGACATTCGAAGCGCCTTGGCGCTGTTGGGCATGCCGCACCACGGCATCCACCGAGCTGTCCTGACTTGCTAGCCGCGCCTCCAGCCAGCCATGCGCCGGCGTCGTGTTGGGATCCTGGTCGCGCAGCCGTTTGGCAAGCTGGGCTGCGAAGAGCTCGGGCAAGGGCTCGGCAGAAACCTTCTCAAGCGCGCTGCTGCGACCCTCGTCCGCCAACAGCCGGTCGGCCAGTGCATCCGCTTCCGCACGCATGCGGCGCCCGGCGGTGATCTGATCGGCAAGCCTGCGCAGGTTCTCGACCAGCACGATGCGCAGGGTGATCGCCACGGCCCACAATTCGCCGATCGTCAGGGGTTGGACCTTTTGATAGGCAGCGATGAAGCGGACGAGCGATTCGGGATCGAAGTGGCTGTCCGTGTGCGCGACGAAGGCCCATGCGATGCCGAACACGCGTGGATATCCGGCGAAGGGCCCCTCGGCGAGTTTTGGCAGCTGCCTGTAATAGTTGGGCGGCAGGTCGTCATGAATCTCGCGGATCTGCTCCTCGACCAGATGGTAGTTGTCCAGCAGCCATTCGGCCGCCGGCACGATGCCGCGCTCATTCTCCACCTCCAGGGCGCTAGCGCGGTAGGCGGCAAGCAGGACAGCAGCGTTGCTCTTCAGGCGCTTGTGCAAGGATTGTACGGATGGTGGCCGCTTCGTTACCGGTTGGGCAAGCGCAAGGGTCGCGGCGTGCTGCTCGAGTCTTTCGATGCCGAAAAGTTCTTCGCGCACCGGCGCCGGATCGTTCCACGGCGCCCGCGACGTTCCGCCGAACGCGAAAGCAAGCGAGCGAAGGCCGCCTTCGCGTTTCCCGCCGGCAATCACCTGCAGTTCGGGGATGGACTTGGCACCCGTCTCGGGATAGGACGCGGCTTTGGCAACGACCCTTTCCACCACCGCGGTTTCCGAGTTGCCGGCGTCTTCGACGCCACGCTTCTGGTTTCTGACCATGACATTTCCTTCGCCCGGACACGGCCAAGCAGCCGGCCGGCAAGGCCGGCGGTCATTGTGCGATTGAGGGTCGGCGAGGCGCGCTAGCGCATCCTGCGGATCAACCGAAATCGGCGCGCGTCAGCACATAGATCGGCCGGCGAGCGCCGGAATAGGCGCGCCGCGCCGCCTGGTAGACAGAGACGCGGGCATCGTCGAAAGCCCTGAGATAACCGGCTTCGGACGTTACTCCCGGAAACAGGTCAGCGCCCGCGAAGAACGGGATCTCAAACATGCCGTCATGACCGATAAAGCGGATACGCTTGCCGGCCTCCTCATAGCTTCGGCTCTGGTTTGGAAAACTGAGACTCATGGAAAGCTCCTCGTGGTGGGTGGGTGCCTCTTCGATACGAAAAGCCACCATGGCTCCGGAGATATTCTCGCCGGCGCTCTTTGAAAAAAGGTACATCATCTTTTTATCCAAAAACCTGATGAAGGCTGCATAAAATTCCGATCACCCAAAGAAAAAATAAAGTTCATTACTGTAAATTTGCATCAGCAGCCCATGAGTTTATGCGTTTCTTGATTATATTAATTATATCACAAAAATTGAAATTCTGAGTTTTTATTTTGCGACGGGAAAACAGAAAGGAATTTTAAATGAAAACATTAATTTCATTTGCTTTATGCACGTTGAGGCGCACACTGCAACTGTCCGGATTGCCATTGGCTCCAGGTCCGAGCGCGGGCCTTTATCGATCCCGATAATCATCGATTATAGGGAGTAAAGTCATGTCATTCAGTCTGAATACGGAAAAAGCAAAACCCTACATGGTGGGTTTCGTTCTCGGCCTCGTGGCTGCGCCGCTCATCGCCTTCAATGCGGGATGGGTTTCGACCAGCAGTGCACGCGCCGAGGCGGTGAGAGCCGCGCGGGTAGAGACCCTTGCAGGCATATGCTCCGCCACGGCCGGCCGCATAGCCACGGCCGCGAGCACCGATCTGGCAACCGTCAAGGGATACGAAAACCGTGCAAAGCGGGATGAACTCGTCGCCGCCGCAATGGCCGATATCCAGGTGCCGGCGGATCTTCTCAGTAAGGTCACTTTCGATTGCGGGCGCACTTTGTCCTGATAAGCACTGAACTCACAAGAGCGAAGCTGAAGGCGTTTTCGCCTTCGGCTTTCGGTTGGAGTTATTCGTGAATTTCAAGCAGGCGGCCGCCCAACCACACCTGCCTCCGTTGCTACTTTCGCTTCAACCTCGGCAAGTGCGCAGGATTG
Source organism: uncultured Shinella sp. (assembly GCA_946481465.1). Next base: position 9,302 of record CAMLOC010000006.1, read on the forward strand.
ACCACCTCTTTCGCCAGGCGAAGCGCGCGCAACTTCTCGGTCTTCTTTTCCCGCATTGCTGCCTCCTGGTCGATGATCCTCCAGGCGACCGAGTTGGTCTCCGAGGCCTTTTTATCTGCAGTAGTTTGTGTCGGCTTGAAAAACCGTTCGCTATTCGCTGTCATCCGTCAACTCCTTCACCCCGCAACGACTGATCGTCATCCAGGCGTCCGCTTATCTTTCACGACTGTGAGGCGACCACGAAGTCGATGGCGTCCCGAACCGTCAGGAATTCCTCGGCTGGCTCATCAGGAATGGCGATGCCGAACTCGTCTTCGATGAGCATCACGATTTGGACCATCTCCAGGGAATCAGCGCCCAGGTCATCGACAATTGAAGCATCATCGACGACCTTCGATTTCTCGACGGCCAACTGTCCAATGATGATGTTTTTCACACGCTCGGCAATATCGGCTCTTCCGTCTTCCATGGCGAGGTGTCCTGATGAAGAATAATTACTGGGACGATGCCGGCTGACGTGACTGGGAGGGATGAAGGCGATCATAGCGGCTTTGGTCCGGGCGGTAGGCCCAAACAAACCCGACCGTCAAAACCAATGCGACAAGGATCGCTGTCAGACGATTGGGCATCGTGGCCACGTTGCGGTGGAGCCGCCCTCGTTTTCCCAAACCTCGACACCGGCGCGCTGTTCTTGCGCGCGGGCTTTGCGGGATAGAGGATAGTTTCCGGCATCGATCGTCGCCGACTTGATCAATCGGATAAGATTTGCCGCATCCTCATTCTTTGTTTCCTGTCCAGGCACAAGGCTGTGGGTCTCATAGTCGGCGTTCTTGAGAATCTGCCGGAGGACTGTTCGGCGGTGCGTTCCCGGAATATCGGGTCCTTTGAAGATGAGGATTACCATAGCCACCCCTCCATGAGGAGGACGAGGATCATCGTCAGGCTGGCTGCAAAAAACACATAGCCGCCCGCGGTGGTCCATACATGTCTTTGCTGTTTGTGGAAGAATGCGGAAGACATTGAGTCCTCCTTCATTTCAGGGCCAGGGTAACCAACCCTCAAACAGCAGCGCCCTTATCAATGGCTGCTGGAACATCGACCTTGCGCCCGATACCTAGCATTGGCAAGTCCTCAATTGCGGTCGTTTCGTGCCGGCAGCGCGCCAAGGTAGGCGGTCTACGGATGAGAAGGCGAAGTACTGTTCGCCATCGATGACTTTCGGCAAGGGCGCCAATCACGGTGACCTTGGTCAAAGACGGAACGTTGCGCGGTTCCAGGGGTTGGTGAGCATTGGCAGGAGAATATCGTGCGCAAAGTTCTGGTTGTCGAAGACGAAGTGCTGATCCGCTTGACATTGGTTGACGCACTGCATGAGGCGGGCTTCGATGTTCTAGATACCGGCTCGGCAGAGCATGCTATCGAGATCATAAACGAGCAGACGATCCATCTGCTTTTCACAGACATCCAGTTGCCAGGCAAGCTAACGGGCCTTGATCTCGCCCATAGAGTTTTCGAGCGTTTTCCCGATGCCGGGATTATCGTGGCGTCGGGCCGGATACAGCCGATGAGCACGGATTTACCGCCTGCGGCAAAGTTCTTTTCAAAACCATTCGGCTTCGACGAGATCATCGCGTGCTTCAAAGCAATGAACCGTCCCTAGATTTCGGCCGCATTCCAAATGCACATATATGACTGCGCAAGCGATATGATCCGTGGCATAACGTGCTGGGCGGAGTTCGAGATATCTTCATGAAGATCGCAGTCGATACCGGAACGATTTCCTCCCGGGAGCGCTTCCTTGAAGCGATCGTACAGAGCGCGATCGACTACGCCATCATATCCATGGATCTCGACGGCCTCGTGACAAGCTGGAACGAAGGCGCGGTAAAGATACTTGGCTGGAAAGCCGAGGACATGATCGGAAAACCGGCCACGGTCTTCTTCACGCAGGAAGACAGGGAAAATGGCGTTCCGCAGAAGGAGATGACCGCTGCCCTCAACCGGGGCCGGGGCAATGACGAGCGATGGCATCTGCGCGCCGATGGCACGATGTTCTGGGCCTCGGGCGAGATGATGGCGTTGCGCGCGCCCGACGACAAGATCATCGGCTTCATCAAGATCCTTCGCGACAGGACTGGGGAACGCGAACGGGAGGAACGTGAGCGCCTCCTCATGCACGAGCTCGCCCACCGCATGAAGAATACGCTGTCTGTCGTTCAGGCGATCGTGACGCAATCCTTGAGGAATGCGGTTTCACTGGACGATGCGAGCGACAAGCTTCAGCTGCGTATTGCAGCCTATGCCAAGGCCCATGAAATCCTGCTGCAGAAAGATTGGGTAAGTGCGACGCTCGCGGATGTCATGGCCGCCGCCCAGATGAATATCGGGTTGGACGGGAGCTCCCGTATCAGGGCAGATGGACCTGATTTCCGGCTAGGACCCCAAGCGGCCCTATCGTTCGCAATGGTTTTCCACGAACTTCTCACCAACGCTTCGAAATACGGAGCCCTGTCAAACGAAGAGGGGCATGTCGAGATCTCTTGGGACCTAGAGCACCGCGATGGAATGGAGACACTCATCGTGTGCTGGCGGGAGTTAAATGGCCCGCGCATTGTCAATTTCGAACCGGACCGCAAGGGTTTTGGTTCGCGCCTCATCGTTTCTAGCCTGCAAGCCTTTGGGGAGGCATCCGTTTCCTACCGGCAAGAAGGGTTCGTCCTCCTTGCCGTGTTACCGCTCGCGAAACTTCAGCTCCAAAACGACTTGTCGGCAATTGAAAATGCGCCGTACTGAGACGATCACGTCGCTCTTCTAAATATTCAGAACCTGTTGGCCCTCAGGAACGATTTGAATCTCCCATCCTCCTGGCACTTGCAGAAGCAACCAACAAAAAAGGCCGGGGCGAAACCGCACCGACCTTCCTCATCATCGCTTGTCTACCAGTGCCAGTACATCCGTGGTCAAAAGCATAAAGCGATGACAGAAATTGCGAGCAACAGAGATTCTCCAGCGCTCATTAGCAATTCTGACAATCAATATATAGATACTAATTATGTCGAAAACAAGTGCAATCGGCATATCTTATTAATATTACAAAAGGAAAATGAGCTGAATCTCTAAAATACAAAAACCATTCGTTGCTAAAGAAGGGAAACGGGTTCACTGTAATTATTCCAGCAGCCATTTTACGGGCGCTGCTGTTTGAGGGTTTGTTACCCTGGCCCTAAGCGAGGAGGACATCATGTCTTCCCTATTTCATCTACCGAAGAAACACGATTTCGCGACGTTAGCCGGTTACGCCTTACCCGCGGCTAGCTTTGCATTAATCGTCTACATCCTGATCGAGGGATGGCTTTGATGGTTTTCAGCGCAATGACGGCGGAAAGGTGGTGCTCAAGATGACCGAAAGAACCACAGAAACCGAAATCACATTCACGCATCCATTTCATCTGGAGTCCCTTTCGGAGCCTCTGGAAGCGGGCACGTATCGCCTTGTCGTTGACGAGGAGTTGATAGAAGGCCTGAGCTTCACGGCGTATCGGAGGGTGGCGACCCATCTTGAAATTCCCGCGATCTCGGTCGCTATGGCCAGGCGCCAATTCCTTCAGGTGTCGCCAGGCGAGATCGAGAAGGCATTGTCACGCGATGGAGCTGGCATGGACGTGGGTCGACCTAACATTTCCTGATCGCAAGATTGATTGCCAATCGCCAATGTTCGAAGCGGGCGCTACGTCCTTCGAGTATCAATCATCCACCCGACGTAAAAAAGCCGGCGATTGCCGGCCTTTTCCGAGATGGTTCAACGCCTATAGCGCAGGCGCTCCTGTTCGACTTCCGCCGGCCCGTAGGGGTCGAGGGTGTCATCGAACCGGGTCCAGCCCTCGTTGGCATAGACCGCGCGCCGCTGGCCGAGATCAACCCAGTTCGACTTGCGAAGGATGGCTTCGGCCTCCGCCTGGAGGCTTTCGTCAACCTTCGCCGTCACGAGCGTCCCGCCGCGGCGAACCCCTTCCGCATAGACATGTGCGTCGTCTTCGGAGACGCCGGATTCCGTGAGCGCGCCGATCAGCCCGCCTGCTGCGCCGCCGGCTACCGCGCCTGCCACTGCGCCCGCCGCCGTGGCGGCAAGCCAACCGGCAGCAACCACCGGCCCGACGCCGGGAATGGCCATGATGCCGAGCCCGGTGAGAAGGCCGCCGACGCCGCCGACGGCCGCACCGATGCCTGCACCTGTCCCGGCGCCTTCGGCGGCATTGGTTTCCTTGTTATGACGTTCGTCCGCATTGTTGGAAACGATGCTGATATCGCTGGACGGCACGCCGCGTGCCTCCAGGGCACTGACGGCAGCGCTTGCATCGGAATATTCGTCGAAAAGTCCTGTAACGGTTTTCATAGGAATCTCCTAAAGGCTCAGTTTAGTTGGCGACGATGTTGCCCTGATAGTCGAGCGCGACGCTCACGGCCTTGCCGTCCTTGGTCGCCTTGGCCTGCCAGACACCCTTGTCATCCAGCATGAGGCCGGTAACATCGGCATAGCCTGCTGCGGTAATGCGTTCCCGCGCCTGGTCCTCCGTGAAGCTGTTCGCGCCTTCGACCGGAGCAGTCGCATTCTTGGTATCGGGCGTAGCAACAGCCGGCGTGTCGCCATCGGTTGCCGGGGTGGTTGACGTCTGAGCAAACGCGCCAAAGGTCGATGCGCCCACCAAGGCGGCGGCTAGGAGAAGTTTTTTCATGATCTTGTTCCTCGTTGGAGCCTGAGATCAGGCCCTATTGGAACACCCTGTCTGTCGCATGGTTCCCCAAGTCAAAAAATAGAAATTACCGCGCCATTTCATGGAACCTCAGGGGATTCAAAGAGTTGGGGCGCCAGGTGCGGGTACTCGCTTGCGCACTACTGGAGGTCTTCAAAATGGGTCGCGGCATTCTTCTCTGGCTTCTGGGTATTCCCCTGCCGATCGTTATCCTGCTCGTCCTTTTCCTGCGATAGGAGGCGGACATGTCCCTTTACAGGTCGGGTGTTTCCGACGTCGGTGTGGAATCCAGCACACCGGCCCTCGCATGGGGGCCGGTCATCGGCGGCGCGGTGGCCGCGGCGGCCGCCACGATCATTCTACTCCTGCTTGGCTCCGGCGTCGGCCTGACGATGGTCTCGCCATGGTCGGGCGACAGTGCTTCCTTCACCACTGTCGGCGTCACGGCAGCGATCTGGTTCGTGGTCGTCCAGTGGTTGGCCTCCGCGCTCGGCGGCTATCTGACCGGCCGCCTGCGCACCAAGTGGGCCAACGTCCATACGGATGAGGTGTTCTTTCGCGACACCGCGCATGGCTTTCTAAGCTGGGCACTGGCAACGGTGGTTGTCGTTGGCATGGCAGGCTCTGCATTCACCTCGCTCGCCGGCGCCGGCGCCCAGGCCGTATCGACGGCGACAGCCACCGCCACGGTTGCGGGCACCGCGGCCGCGGCAAACAGCGATGCGGCCGCACCCGATGCTGCGACCGGCTACTTCACGGATATGCTGTTGCGCCCGCAGGATCTCGCGAGCCGCGTTCAAGCGGACAATGCATCGGCCACGGCCGAAATTTCCCGCATCCTGATGCAAGGTGCGGTAAATGACGGCGTGCCGGAGGCCGACCGGGCTTATATCTCATCAATCGTTGCGTCACGCGCCGGTATCCCACCCGAAGAGGCGCGCGCCCGGGTCGATCAGGTACTGACTCAGATCGAGGATGCGAAGGATGCCGCCCTCAAAGCCGCCGACGAGGCCCGAAAATCCGCCGCGACGGCGGCGATGCTTGGCGCCCTGTCCCTTCTCGTCGGCGCCTTCATCGCATCGGCTGCAGCAGCTCTCGGCGGACGCCAGCGTGACGATGAAGAAGCAGCCTTGATTGTTACACGATAAGCAATCTGGAAGCCGCCCTCTCGGGGCGGCTTCTTTCCGTTCATTCGCCAGAAGAATTATTGTGCAGCGCAGCAACTTTAATGCTGCGGAGGGGTTACAGTGTATGCGGCCAATCCGGCGCGCTACCTGGAGCTCCTCATGAGATCGCTATCTGATACACTCGAACGGCTCGCGCGACTGCGCTCAGCCAAGCCTGCGACATCGCCCGGCTCCATTCTCAAGAAGCTCGATCATTTCGGCGCAAACCCGGGCGCCTTGGCGGCTTGGCAGCATGTGCCGAAGCAATTGCCGGCGGGGCCGGCGCTGGTGGTCGTGCTGCACGGCTGCACGCAAACCGCCGCCAGCTACGATGTCGGTTCAGGCTGGTCCGCGCTCGCCGAGGACTACGGCTTTATTGTCCTTTTCCCCCAACAGAACAGGCAGAACAACGCGAACCTGTGCTTCAACTGGTTCAATGCCGCGGACACCCAGCGGGATCGGGGCGAAGTGATGTCGATCCGACAGATGATCGCCAGCGTGGTCGCCGAACATGGCGTTGATGAGCGCCGAATCTATATCACCGGTCTATCGGCCGGCGGCGCCATGGCGAATGCCATGTTGGCCTGCTATCCAGAAGTCTTTGCCGGTGGCGCTATCATCGCCGGCTTGCCCTACGCCGCCGCCTTGACTGTTCCCGAGGCGTTCGACCGAATGCGCGGGCAGGGTCTTCCCGGCACCAATAGCCTGCAGGAAAGCCTGCGCACCGCCTCACGCCATGATGGCGCTTGGCCGACGATTTCCGTCTGGCAGGGTACGAGCGACAACACTGTGGTCCCTGACAACGCAGCCGCGCTCGTCGCGCAATGGCGGGGCGTACATGCGGTTCCGGTACAGCCCACCCAAATCGAGACGATGGGTCGAAATTTGCGATCTGTATGGCACGACGATCGCGGCCTGGAGGCAATAGAACTCTACATCATTTCAGGTATGGGTCATGGCACGCCGATCGAAGCGTCCAGCGGATATGGCAGGGCAGCGCCGTTCATGCTCGACGTCGGTGTCTCCTCGACTGTGCAGATAGCGAGAGGCTGGGGCCTTGCTGCCTCCTTCGAGCGCCGCGGTCAGCCGCATGCGTCTTCCTCCCCAGACGAAACGGTCAAGCAGCCGCCCTCATCTGCCGGTGCTGACAACAGTATTCAGTCCATCATCGAGAAAGCGCTGCGTTCCGCGGGCTTAATGAAGTGAGGGTGGGTTCGGTTCGTACCGATTTATTTTCCGAGCAGCGGAACGTCGTCTCGGTTCCACGGTTGTTTGAGTCCATCCCTCTCGAAAATTTGATCGGATTCTCCAATGGCTACGGAAAAGACTTTGAACGACCTCTTCCTTGATACGCTCAAAGATATCTACTTCGCTGAAAAACAGATCCTGAAGGCCCTGCCGAAGATGGCGCGTGCGGCCCAGTCGGAAGAAGGCAAAGCCGGCTTCCTGCAGCACCGCGACGAAACCCAGGGGCAGATCGAGCGCCTCGAACAGGTGTTCGAGCTCCTCGGCAAGCCGGCCCGCGGCAAGACCTGCGAAGCCATCCAGGGCATCATCGCCGAAGGCGAGGAGATCATCGAGGATTACAAGGGCACCGCCGCCCTCGATGCCGGCCTCATCTCCTCGGCCCAGGCGGTCGAGCACTATGAGATCGCCAGGTACGGTACGCTGAAGGCCTGGGCGAAACAGCTCGGGCTGAAGGACGCGATCCCCCTTCTCGATGCCAATCTCCAGGAGGAGATCGCCACCGACCAGAAGCTGACTGCGCTTGGCGAAGCCTCCGCGAACGCCAAGGGCTCGTTGAAGAAAGCCAGCTAGACTGCCGACCACATGATCAGGCCGCCCTTGAAGGGCGGCCCTTCTGCTTTCGGGTCATCGGCGCCCGTTGAAACCAGTTCATCAGGAGCCCACCATGGCCAGGAAGACAACCGCTGCATCGTCGCATCCCGCAACCAACACCGCCACGATCCACGATGTGAAGCTAAAGCGTGGGGCTGGCGGTGAACTGCATCAGACAGCCGAAGGCGACACGCCCGTGTTGACGACAGCCCAGGGCGGGCCGGTCGCAGACGATCAGAACTCGTTGCGCGTCGGCCCGCGCGGGCCGCTCGTCGTCGACGACTTCCATTTCCGCGAAAAGATCTTCCACTTCGACCACGAGCGCATTCCCGAACGGGTGGTACATGCCCGAGGTTATGGCGCGCACGGCTTCTTCGAAACCTATGAGTCGCTTGCCGCTTACACCAAGGCCGACCTCTTTCAGCGCCCTCGCGAACGCACGCCCGCCTTCGTCCGTTTCTCGACGGTCGCGGGCAGCAAAGGGTCTGTCGACCTAGCGCGCGACGTGCGCGGTTTTGCCGTGAAGATCTACACGAACGAAGGCAATTGGGATCTGGTCGGCAACAACATTCCGGTCTTTTTCATCCAGGATGCCATCAAGTTCCCCGACATCATCCATGCTGTAAAACCCGAACCCGATCGAGGCTTTCCGCAGGCGCAGTCAGCCCATGACACTTTCTGGGATTTCATCAGCCTGACGCCCGAGAGCATGCACATGATCATGTGGGTCATGTCCGATCGCGCCATCCCACGCTCTTTCCGCTTCATGGAAGGGTTCGGCGTGCATACGTTCCGCTTCGTCAACGCCAAGGACGAGTCGACCTTCGTCAAGTTCCACTGGAAGCCGAAGCTCGGCCTCCAGTCCGTCGCCTGGAACGAGGCCGTGAAGATCAACGGCGCCGACCCTGACTTCCACCGCCGTGACCTCTGGCAGGCCAT
>CAMLOC010000007.1 GCA_946481465.1 uncultured Shinella sp.
GGCACGACCGATATCCCCTATGAGGGCGCGCCGGAAAACGTCGCCGCCGACGAGAGCGAGATCGATTACCTCATCAAGGTCGTGAACCGCTACTTCAAGGAAAAGATCCGCCGCTCCGACGTGATCGAGAGCTTTTCGGGCGTCCGCCCGCTGTTCGATGACGGCAAGGGCAATCCCTCCGCCGTGACGCGCGACTATGTCTTCGACCTCGACGAGACCGGCGGCGCGCCGCTGCTCAACGTGTTCGGCGGCAAGATCACCACCTTCCGCGAGCTTGCCGAACGCGGCATGCAGCGCCTCCGTCACATCTTCCCGACCATGGGCGGCGACTGGACGGAAAAGGCCCCGCTGCCCGGCGGCGACATGCCGAACGCCGACTACGAGACCTTCGCCGACAGCCTGCGCGACGCCTATCCCTGGATGCCGCGCAAGCTGGTGCATCACTATGGCCGCCTCTACGGCACCCGCACGAAGACCGTCGTCGCCGGTGCGAGCGACCTGCAAGGCCTCGGCCGGCATTTCGGCGGGCAGTTCTACGAGGCGGAGGCGCGTTACCTCATCGCCAGCGAATGGGCGCAGACGGCAGAAGACATCCTCTACCGCCGCACCAAACATTACCTGCACCTGACGGAAGCCGAACGCGCGGCCTTCGCCGACTGGTTCAACGCGGCCCGCCTCGCCGCCGCCTGAGGATCGCCATGCCGCTGACGCTCTCGCTCAACACCAATCCGCTGGTCAACCGCTTCGCCGATCCCGACGACCTGATCGACACCGTCGCACGCGATCTTCGCCTGCGTGATCTCCAGCTCACCCATGAATTCATCAATCCGAGCTGGAATGCGGCCACGATCCGCCGGCTGGCGCGGCAGATGGACAGGGCGCTCCAGCGCACCGGCGTGCGCGTCACCTCGGGCATGACCGGCCCCTACGGCCGCCTCAACCATTTCGGCCATCCGGATGCCGATGTGCGGCGCTATTATGTCGACTGGTTCAAGACCTTCGCCGATATCATCGGCGACCTCGGCGGCACCTCCGTCGGCACCCAGTTCGCCATCTTCACCTACAGGGATTACGACGACCCCGCCCGCCGCGAAGAGCTGATCCGGATCGCCATCGACTGTTGGGCCGAGGTGGCGGAGCACGCCAGAGACGCCGGTCTTTCCTATGTCTTCTGGGAACCGATGAGCGTCGGCCGGGAATTCGGCGAGACGATCGAGGCGTGCCTGTCGCTGCAGGATCGGCTGACCGCCGCCGACATGGCCATTCCGATGTGGATGATGGCCGATATCGACCACGGCGACGTCACCTCCGACAATCCCGACGACTTCGACCCCTACGCCTGGGCGCGCGCCGTGCCGAAGGTCTCGCCGATCATCCACATCAAGCAGAGCCTGATGGACAAGGGCGGCCACCGGCCCTTCACCGCCGCGTTCAACGCCAGAGGCCGCATCCAGCCGGAGCCGCTGCTCGCGGCCTTCGCACAAGGCGGCGCCGCCGACAACGAAATCTGCCTCGAACTCTCCTTCAAGGAGCGCGAGCCGAACGACCGCGAGGTCATTCCGCAGATCGCCGAAAGCATCGCCTTCTGGGCACCCCATATCGATACCGGCGCGTCGGACCTGAAGCTGGGCTGACCATTCCGCGGGCGCTTGCTAAGACTGGCCCTGAAGACCGCTTCCGGTTGCAGAGCAGGACAGGACATCGCCGATGACCGACAATGAAGATTCCCTCGCCGTGCGCGCCGCCTGGCTGCACTATGTCGGCGGGTTCACCCAGGCCGCGGTCGCCAAGCGGCTCGGCGTACCCTCGGTGAAGGCGCACCGGCTGATCGCGCGGGCGGTCGCCGAGGGCGTGGTGAAGGTCAGCATCGACGGCGAGATCGCCGAATGCGTCCAGCTCGAGGTCGATCTTTCCACCCGCTACGGGCTCGATTATTGCGAGGTCGCGCCGGATGTGGACGACGACCCGCTGGCGCTGACGACGCTCGGCCATATCGGCGCGGATTTCCTCCGCCGCGAGATCGAGCGCGGCGAGGCCGCCGTCATCGGCTTCGGCCACGGTCGCACGCTGTCCGCCGCCGTCCATCACCTGCCGCGCATCGGCGCCAGCGGAACGCGCTTCGTCTCGCTGCTCGGCGGCCTCACCCGCAACTACGCCGCCAACCCCTATGACGTCATGCATCGCCTTGCAGCCAAGACCGGCACGCAGGCCTATGTGATGCCCGTGCCCTTCTTCGCCAACACCGAGGAGGACCGCGAGGTGCTGCTCTCGCAGCGCGGCGTCAGCGAGGTGTTCAACCTCGCCCGCAGCGCCGACCTCAAGATCGTCGGCATCGGCACCGTCGACAACCAGGCCCACCTCGTCACCTCGGGCATGCTGCAGCCCGACGAACTGGCGGAGATCGCGGCGCTCGGCGGCGTCGGCGAATTGCTGGGCCATTTCTTCGACAGCAAGGGCCGCATCCTGGAAACGTCGGTGACGGCGCGCACCCTCGCCGCCTCCTTCTCCGCGGACGGCGCGGACCGCATCGTCGCCATTGCCGGCGGACCGTCGAAGACCGAGGCAATCCGCGCCGTGCTGCACAGCCACAGGCTCCACGGCCTCATCACCGACGAGCGGACCGCGCGGCGGCTCCTGCAAAGCTCGACATAGGAAAATCACAAAATCACATTTTCTGTGTTATAATTTACCAAGGATGATGTTATAAGCCGTTCGGCAACGCGGCGGAGGATGCGGTGAAACGGGAAGAGCGCAGGCAGGAGATCATCAATCTTCTGGTCGAAAGCCGGGCCGTCGAACTCGACGACATCGCGGCGCGCTTCGGCGTCTCCAAGATGACCATCCACCGCGACCTCGACGACCTGGAACGGGCGGGTGTGCTGCGCAAGGTGCGCGGCGGCGCGACGATCGATGCCGGCACCCGGTTCGAAAGCGACTTCCGGTTCCGCGAATTGCAGGAGGCCGATGTCAAGCGGGCGCTCGCCGAAACGGCCGCCGAGCTGGTCGAGCCGGGCATGACGGTGATGATCAACGACGGCTCGATGGCCGCCGTGCTCGGCGACGTGCTCTGCGAGAAGAAGCCGATCACCATCATCACCAACAATGCCGCGATCATGGAGCGCGCGAAGGGTCTTTCCGGCGTGACGCTGATCGGCCTCGGCGGCGTCTTCTCCGCGAAATTCAACGCCTATTTCGGCATCGTGACGGAAGAGGCCCTGTCGCGCCTTCGCGCCGACGTCGCCTTCGTCTCGGCACCGGCCGCCTCGGGCCGCCTTTCCTATCACATGGACGAGGCCGTGGTGCGCACCAAGCGGGCGATGATGGCGGCGAGCCGCCAGAAATGCCTGATGATCAACAGCCGCCGCTTCGGCCACACGGCGCTGCATGTGCTCGCCGATCTCGCCGAATTCGACACCGTGATTTCAGACAAACCCCTGCCCCACGACACCGCCGCGGACCTCGGCGGACGAACGACGGTCAGGATCGCAAAGGAGACGCTTTCATGAGCCGCAATTTCTGGGTCGGAACGAGCTGGAAGATGAACAAGACGCTGGCCGAGGCGAAGGTCTTCGCCGAGGGCCTGAAGGCCGCCGACGGCGGCCGTGACGCCCGTATCCAGCGCTTCGTCATTCCGCCGTTTACGGCCGTGCGCGAGGTGAAGGCGCTGCTTGCCGACACCTCCGTCAAGGTCGGCGCACAGAACATGCACTGGGCGAACGAAGGCGCCTGGACCGGCGAAGTCTCGCCGGTCATGCTGAAGGACTGCAACCTCGACCTCGTCGAACTCGGCCATTCCGAGCGCCGCGAGCATTTCGGCGAGACGGACGAGACGGTCGGCCTCAAGACGGAGGCCGCCGTGCGCCACGGCCTCGTGCCGCTGATCTGCATCGGCGAAACGCTGGCCGACCGCGAGGGCGGCCGTGCCGCCGAAGTGCTGGCGCAGCAGGTGCGCGGCGCGCTGTCGCGGCTCGACGCCACGCAGAAGCAGGCAGAGATCCTGCTCGCCTACGAGCCCGTCTGGGCGATCGGCGAAAAGGGCATTCCGGCGACCGCGGACTACGCCAATGCGCGCCATGCGGAGATTGCCGAGGTGGCGGAAAAGATCCTCGGCCGCCGCATTCCCTGCCTCTACGGTGGTTCCGTCAATCCGCAGAACTGCGAGGAACTGATCGCCTGCCCGGACATCGACGGGCTCTTCATCGGCCGCTCAGCCTGGAAGGTTGAAGGCTATCTCGACATCCTGGCGCGTTGCGCCGCCACTATCTGAAAGGAGATACCCCATGAAACTCGCTATTGCCGGTGACAGCGCGGGCGAAGGCCTCGCCAAGGTTCTCGCCGATCACCTGAAGGACCGCCACGACGTGCACGAAGTCTCGCGCACCGACGCCGGCCCGGACGCCTTCTACGCCAACCTCTCCGACCGCGTCGCTTCCGCGGTCGCCGCCGGTGACTACGACCGCGCCATCCTCGTCTGCGGCACGGGCATCGGCGTGTGCATCTCGGCCAACAAGGTGCCGGGCATCCGCGCCGCGCTGACGCACGACACCTATTCGGCCGAGCGCGCCGCGCTGTCCAACAACGCCCAGATCATCACCATGGGCGCGCGCGTCATCGGCTCGGAACTGGCGAAAGCCATCGCCGACGCCTTCCTCGCCCAGACGTTCGACGAGAACGGCCGCTCGGCCGGCAATGTCCAGGCGATCAACGAGGTCGACGCCAAGTACAACGCGGGCAAGTAAACTCGTTCAGGAAAGCGGAATGCGGCTCAGCCGCGTTCCGCTCTTTTTGTAAGTAAATACTAACCGAGAGCCGCTGCAAGCTTGCTGGCCGGCGGCGGCGCGTAGCCGCCGAGACGGGACGTGCGCATGTTGAGGCCGCCCATCGCCTCGGCCAGCTTCACGGCACAGGTCACGCCGTCGAGCACGGGCAGGCCGTGCTCCTCGGCAAGGTCGTTCGCAAGGCTCGCCATGCCGGCGCAGCCGAGCACGATCGCCTCCGCCCGGTCCTCGCTGACGGCAAGGCCGATCTCCGCACTGATCTTCTGGCGTGCATTGGAGCCCGGTTGCTCCAGTTCCAGCACCGCCACTTCCGAGGAACGCACGCGGGCGCAACGCACAGAAAGGCCGTAGCGCGAGAGATTGTGCTCCAGCGCCGGCACCGAGCGGGCCAGCGTCGTCACCACGGAAAACTTGTTCGAGATCATCGAGGCGAAGTGATAGGCCGCCTCGCCGATGCCGATGACGGGCTTGTCGGTGAGGCAGCGCGCCGCGTCGAGCCCGGTATCGTCGAAACAGGCGATGACCACGGCGTCGCAATCCGGATTGTTCCTGATGACGCCGAGCAGGCCGGCAAGGCTCATCGCCTCGTCAAAATAGCCTTCGATGGAGACCGGCCCGTTGACGGGATTGAGGGCGACGATCTCGGTTCCGGCAGAGGCGGCGCCGCGCGCCGCCTTGCCGATATGGTCCGTCATCGATGCTGTGGTGTTGGGGTTGATGACGAGGATTTTCATGTCAGAGTTCGCCTCCGAGGTAGGCAGCCTTGATGCGGTCGTCGTTCATCAGGTCCTTGGAATTCCCTGACAATGCGATCGACCCGGTGGAAAGCGCATAAGCGCGGTTGGAGATGGAAAGCGCCATGCGGCTGTTCTGCTCGACGAGGAGGATGGAGACCTTCTCGTCACGGCTGATGGCGACGATGGCGCGGGCGATGTCCTGCACCAGTTTCGGCGCGATGCCGAGCGAGGGCTCGTCCAGAAGCAGGAGTTTCGGGCGGGCCATGAGGGCGCGGCCGATCACCATCATCTGCTGTTCGCCGCCCGACATGGTGCTCGCCTGCTGGTGATAGCGCTCGCGCAGGCGCGGGAAACGCGTCAGCACGTTCTCCAGCGTCTGCTCGACCTCCGCCTTGTCCGTGCGCGTGAAGGCGCCCATCAGGAGGTTGTCCTTCACCGACATCAGCGGAAAGGCGCGCCGCCCCTCGGGCACCATCGAGATGCCCTTGCGCACCACATCCGACGCCGACGTGCCGTCGAGGCGCTGGCCCTGATAGAAGATCTGGCCGGATTTTACCGGCCGAAGACCGGTGATCGCCCTGAGGATGGAAGATTTGCCCGCACCGTTCGCGCCGATCAGCGCCACGGTCTCGCCCTCGTCCACGTCGATCGAGACGCCCTTCAGCGCATAGATGTGGTCGTAATAGAGTTCGATATTCTCAACGCTCAATATCTTCGTCATGGCTTACATCCCGATCGCCGCATCTTCGGAGCCGAGATAGGCTTCGATCACCTTCTCGTTCTCGCGGATTTCCTGGGGGGTGCCCTCGGCCAGCTTCTGGCCGAAGTTGATGCACACGATGCGGTCGCTGATCTTCATGACGGCGGGCATGTCGTGCTCGACGAGGAGCACGGTGACGCCGCGCTCGTCGCGCAGGCGCCGCACCAGGCCCACCATCTTCATCGTCTCGTCATGGTTCATGCCGGCGAAGGGCTCGTCGAGCAGGATGACCTTCGGATCGGTCGCAAGGCCGATCGCCATGCCGAGTGCGCGCAGATGCCCCTGCGGCAGGTTCGAGGCGAGTTCGTTGCGGATCGCCTGGAGGCCGAGGAAGTCGACGATATCGTCCGCCGAGGCCGCGAAGGCCGCCTCGTCCTCCTTCGCTTGGCTCGTGCCGAGGAAGAAGCCGAAGAGGCTGGCCTTCGAGCGCAGGTGATGGGAGACGATGATGTTCTCGCGCACCGTCATGGAGCGGAAGATCGTCGTTTCCTGGAAGGTGCGCACGACGCCCATGCGGGCCACCTTGTGCGGGGCGAGGCTGGAAATGCGCTCCCCGTTGAACAGCACCTCGCCGCTGGTCGCCGGCACGAAGGAGGAGATCAGCTTGAACAGCGTCGATTTTCCCGCGCCGTTCGGGCCGATCACCGAGAGGATCTCGCCCTTGTTGACGTCGAAGGAGACGTCGTTGACCGCCGTCAGGCCGCCGTAGCGCTTGGTGATGTTCTTGATTTGCAGGATGGTGCTCATGCGCGTCCCTCCTTCTTGTCGAGAAGGCTCAACACCCCGTTCGGCAGGACCAGCATGAGCAGGATCATGACGCCGGAATAGATGAGAAGCTGGTATTCCCTGGCAATCGACAGCAAGTCCCAGCCGAAATAGAGCAGCAGCGTGCCGAGCATCGGGCCGAAGACGTATCCGAGGCCGCCGAGGAAGCAGTAGAGCATGAAGTTCACACTGTCGGCGACGACGAAGGAGGACGGATAGATCGACTGTGCGATGGAGGCGAACATGGCCCCCGCAATGCCGCCGAAGAAGGAGGAGATCGCATAGGCGAGCAGCCGGAGATAGGCGGTGTTGACGCCGATCGAGGCCGAAAGCTCCTCGTTCTGCTGGAGGCTGCGGCACAGGTGCCCGAGCCGCGAATTCACGATGCGCCACAGCACCAGGTAGGTGACGACCATCAGGGCGACGGCCATCATATAGAAGCCGACGCGCGGATTGGCGAGCGAGCCGAAAGCCGGGATGATCGTCAGGCCGAAGAGCGAGAGTTCGCCCGGCAGCGGGATCGAGGTGATACCCTTGGCACCGTTGGTAATCGGCAGAGCGAGGGCAGAGAGGCGCGCGACCTCCGTCAGCACCAGCGTCACCATGGCGAAGTAGACGCCGCGCAGCCGGAGGATCGGAAAGCCGATCAGCACGGAGACGAAGGCGCAGAACAGGCCCGCCAGCGGCAGCGTCAGCCAGAAGGAGACGCCGGCCTGGGTGACGAGGATCGCCGAGACATAGCCGCCGACCAGCGCATAGGCGCCCTGGCCGATATTGATGCGGCCGATATAGAAGGTGAGCCAGACGCCGGCCGCGCCGACGGAGAGCAATGCGACCGAGGTCAGCGTATAGAAGAAGTCCACGCGTCCGGTGGCGCCGATGAACAGCGGCACGAGCACGAAGACGGCGAGAAGGAAGACGGCGAAGCCGAGCAGTTTCTTCGTGTTCATGGTCTCAACCCCACGGCTTGCCCATCAGCCCCTGCGGGCGGACGGCCAGGAACACCATCAGCGAGGCGAAGATGACGAGATAGGTGATGTCGCCATAGGCCGACAGCACGGTGAGGCCCACGCTCTCCATCATGCCGAGGATGAAGCCGCCGGCGATCGCCCCGGAAATCACGCCTGCACCGCCGATCATGATCATCAGGAAGGCCTTGATCGAGGTCGGACCGCCCATGCCGAGATTGACGCCGGTGATGGTGACGAGGAGGCCCCCGACGAGACCGGCCAGCATCGCGCCGAGCGCAAAGCCGATCATCGAATAGCGTGCGACGTTCACGCCCATCAGCTGGGCGGCCATCTTGTCCTGCGCGAGCGCCCGCATGGCGCGCCCGGTCCTGGAATAGTTCATGAAGGCGATGAAGACCACGATGAGCAGGATGGCGAGGACGCCGATCAGGATGCGGTCGTAGGGCATGATGATGCGCATGTCCCAGTTGAAGACGCCGTTCACGACCTTCGGCACGCCGCGCTGCTTTTCGCCGAAGAGCAGGAGGATGACGGCATCGAGGAAGAAGGCGACGCCCGCGGCGAGCAGCATGGTCGATTCATCGCGCTTCGAGCGGCGCACGACCGGCGCGAACAGGAATTTCTCGATGGCCGCCCCCATGATCGCCAGGATCACGGCGGAGGCCAGGAGGCCGACGATGAAGGGCAGGCCGAACTGGACGACGACGGTATAGGTGACGAAGCCGCCGAAGACATACATCTGCCCGTGGGCAAAGTTCAGCACGTTCATCAGCGAGAAGATCAGCGTCAGCCCGAGGGCGATCAACGCATATTGCGCACCAAGGTAAAGACCGTTGGCGATTATCTGTTCCATCGTGAGCCTCCAATGGAAAGAAGGTTCAGGCAAAGGGGAATCCGGCCGGACGACAGGCGCCGCCCGGATCCCCCATGGGTAGATGCCCGGGCTCCGATCAGTCGACCTGGCCGACGAACAGCGTCTCGAACTTGCCGCCCTTGTATTCGTTGACGACGAGCGGGACCGACACCTGACGCTTCTGGCCGAACGAGGTCATGCCGACATATTTCAGCTTGGCGTCGCCCTTCATGAAGGGGTTGGCGGCTTCGAACGTGTCCATGGTCTTCTTGTATTCATCGACATTGTCGATCGCGGCGGGGTTCGCCTTGATCGTCTCGATGATGTATTCGAGCGCATAGACCTTGGTGTTGGACTCGTCGTTGTATTCGCCGAACATCTTCGTGTAGCGCTCGACGAATTCCTTCATCGCGTCGCTGGCCAGTTCCGGCGTCGATGCACCGCCGACCGAGATGAAGCCTTCGGCAAGTTCGCCGGCGCCTTCCTGGAGCACGGTCGCATCCTGCGCCGTTTCCGTCGAGATAAGGCCGGTGAAGCCGAGTTCGCGGGCCGAGCGGATGAGCTGCGGCGCGTTGGCCGGCGAGACGCCCGAGAGAACCAGCAGGTCCGGCTCGGCCTGGATGACCGGCAGCAGGACCGGCGTGAAGTCCGTCGTGTCCACCTGGTAGGTCACGTTGCCGGAGACCACTTCAAGGCCGAGCGCCTGGGCGGCGGCAATGCCCGATTCGCGCTGGCTCAGCGGGTCGGATTCGTTGGCGGCGACGAAGGCCACCTTCTTCACGCCCTTGTTCTCCATCAGGTACTTATAGATGGCCGGGCCCGACTGGTAGTTCGCCACCATGCCGAGGATCGCGTTGGACGCCGGCTTGGTATAGAGCTCCTTCGGGAAGGCGTAGGGGAAATACATGATGCCGTTCTGCTCGGCGACCGGGCGGACCGCGGCCGCGCCGTCATCGACGTTCGGGCCGACGACATAGTGCACGCCGTCCTGCGCCATCTTCTCCATGCCGGCGATGGCGCGCTTGGGGTCCTTCTGGTCGTCGAAGGGCACGATCTCGATATTGTAGGTCTTGTCGCCGATCTTCACGCCGCCGAGCTCGTTCAGCCAGGCCGCGCGCGCCTCCATCGAGCGCTGGTTGGAAATGCCCCAGGCCGCCGCCGGGCCGGAGGTGACGCCGACGAAACCGATCTTCAGCGTGGCGTTCTGCGCATGGGCCATCAGCGGCAGGGACAGCATGGTCGCTGCGGCGAGGGCGGAAACTTTCAGGAATGTGCGCTTGTGCATGATGTTCTTCCTCTGGGCCATTGATCTGTTTTTGATGGGCCAGCGGGCCGCAAGATGCGACCACGACGGCCTGGCCAGGACATTGAGCGTATTGTTAACGATCTTGTCAAGGGCGTGTGAACAAGTCATGTCAGGCGGTGTCGACGAAATCGCCGCTTGTTGGTCAACCAAATCGGCCCTATTTAAGGGCGGTGCAACAGACTGCGCATGTCAGGGTGAGTTCGGTGGTTGATATAAGCAGGGGAAATCTGGTCGAAGCGGAAGAGATCGACGAGAGCGATATCGTCGATCGCATATTCGAAGCGGTCATCGAACAGAGATTGCCGCCGGGCACGAAGCTTTCCGAATCCGCGCTGTGCGATGCGTTCGGCGTCGGGCGCATGCGCATTCGCCGCAGCCTGCTGCTGCTGGCCAGCCGCGACGTAGTGGAACTGCATGCCAATCGCGGTGCCTTCGTCGCCTCGCCGACGCCCGAGCAGGCCCGCGAGGTCTTCGAAGCGCGCCTAGCGCTCGAACCGAACATCGCCCGCCTTGCCGTCCAGCGCGCCAACGAGACGGACATCGCCGCGCTGACCCGCCATCTGGAGATGGAATATATGGCGCACAAGGAGCGCCATCGCCACGACGCGATCCGCCTGTCCGGCCAGTTCCACACGCTGCTGGCCCAGGTCGCCGGCAATGCCATCCTCATCCGCACCGTGAAGGAACTGGTGACCCGCACCTCGCTGATCATCGGCCTCTTCGGCGCGCCGGGTGTCAGCAATTGTCGCGACGACGACCACGCCGCCATCGTCGGCGCCTTCCATACGCGCGATGCGGAAAAGGCGGCCTGGATGATGACGCTGCATCTTCGCCACATCCAGGAGCACCTGGAAGCCGGCGCCAAGACCTCCGACAGCGTCGACCTCATGGCCCTGTTCGGCAAGGCCTGATCCGGCGCGATCAGCTTCGCTCGATATCCCGCCGCAGCACGATGGAGGTCGTCAGATCCTCCACATTGTCCATGGTCGAGACCTCGTTGCGCAATTCGTTGAGCGCATTGATCGAGCCGACCTCCACCTCCACCACGAGATCCAGCTGGCCGCTGACCGAGGAGACCTTGCGCACGGCGGAAAAGCCGGCGAGGCGGTCCAGCACGCCGATCGAGGGCGTGCGCTTGAGGGTGACGAGCAGGAAGGCCTGGATCTGCCCGTCGTCGAGCTGGCCGATATCCGCCCTATAGCCGCGGATGACGCCGGCCTTTTCCAGCCGGCCGACGCGTTCGGTCGTGGCGCTGCGCGAAAGGCCGATCCGTCCTGCCAGCGCCTTCATCGGAATGCGCGCCTCGCGGGAAAGGATGGCGAGGATCGTGCGGTCGATGTCGTCCGTATCCTGCATGCCCCCTCCTCAAATCGCGCCGACAAGATGACGGTTATTACAAACAGAGTGCCGGCACAACCGGCATAATGCCGGATGCGCCGCCGCGCCGTCCATGCAACTCTTCCGGCAGGAACGAGGATGACCATGAACGACATGCTGAAGACGACCCCGGATTTCTCCATTAACGCCGCCGCCGCATTGCTTGCCGAGCACTACGGCCTTTCCGGCACGCTTTCGCCGCTCGCCAGCGAGCGCGACCAGAATTTCAAGGTGGAGACGGCGGAGGGGACCTTCATCCTCAAGATCGTCAACGCCGCCGAGCCGGAGGTCGAGAGCGACTTTCAGACGGCGCTGCTCGCCCATCTCGGCACCCATGCCGGCGACCTGCCGGTGCCACATATCCGCCCGGCGCTGTCCGGCGCGAGCCTCGCCTCCACCACCGGTCCCAACGGCATGCGCCATCGCATCCGGCTGGTGAGCTGGGTCGAGGGCAGGCCGCTCGCCGAAACGGACCGCAGCGATGCAGCGCTCCGCTCGCTCGGCCGCATGCTCGGCCGCTTCGATGCGGCGCTGAAGGGCTTCCTGCATCCGGGCGCCCTGCGTGATCTCGACTGGGACATCCGCCATGCCGGCCGCTCCGCCGGGCGCCTGTCGCATGTCGCCGATGCCGAGGACCGGGCGCTGCTCGAACGCTTCCTCGCGCGCTTCGCCGCCATCGCCCCGCGCCTTGCAACATTGCGCGCCGCCGTGATCCACAATGACGCCAACGACTGGAACGTGCTCGTCGACGATGGCGATGCCGACCGGATTTCCGGCCTCATCGACTTCGGCGACGCGCTGCACGCGCCCGTCGTCGCCGAGGTCGCCATTGCCGCCGCCTATGCCGGCCTCGACCATGCCGATCCGATCGGCGCGGCCGCCGCCATCGCCGGGGGTTTCCATGCCGAATATCCCTTGCTGGAAGAGGAAGTCGACCTCCTCTACGATCTCATCGCCATCCGCCTCGTCACCTCCGTGACGATCTCCGCCTCCCGCCGCAGCCATGCCGCAGACAACCCCTATCTCGCCATCAGCGAGCGCCCGGCCTGGGCGTTGCTGCGCAAGCTCGACCGGATGAACCCGCGTTTCGCCACCGCCATCCTGCGCAAGGCCTGCGGCTTTGAGGCAGCGCCGGGCGCCCGCGCCGTCGCCGGCTGGATCGCGCGGAACCGCAAATCCCTCGCCCCCCTGCTCGCGCGCCCGGCCGCGACCTATCCGGCCGCGCTCGTCCCCTATGGCGACCCGAACCATCCGATGACGCAAAAATCCGCCGCCGAGCAGCCGGACGCGGCACAGGCGATCTGGGAGGTTCATTGCCGCCAGAACGGCATCGAACTCGGCATCGGCCCCTTCGGCGAGGAGCGCAGCGTCTATGCCGGCGAGATGTTCGTCTCCCGCTTCATCGAGAAGACGCGCCGCACCCGCCATCTCGGGCTCGATCTCTTCATGGCCGCCGGCACCAAGGTCTTCACGCCGCTTCCCGCCACCGTCGTCAGCGTCGAGATCGAGACGGACCCGCTCGGCTACGGCTGCCTGATCGCGCTCCGCCACGAGCCGGAAGGCTGCCCGCCCTTCGTCAGCCTCTGGGGCCATCTCGCCCATGAGGCGACGGGGCGCCTCACGCCCGGCCAGCGGCTGGAGGCCGGCGCGCTCGTCGGCGAGATGGGCGCCCCGGCGGAGAACGGCGGCTGGGCGCCGCATCTCCATCTCCAGCTCTCCACTGACACCAACCTCTCCGCCACGGAGATCCTCGGCGTCGGCGAGGCGCGCTATCTCGACGTCTGGGCGGAGCTTTTCCCCGATGCCAGCGCCTTTGCCGGCATCGCCGGGGAATTCTACGAACGCCACGGCCGCTCGCACGAGGAGATCGTCAGGCTCAGGCGCGAGCTGCTCCTGCCGAACCTCTCCATCTCCTACGACAAGCCCATCAAGTTCGTGCGCGGCGACGGCGTCTTCCTGATCGACGACGGCGGCCGGGCCTATCTCGACTGCTTCAACAATGTCTGCCACATCGGCCATGCCCATCCGGCCGTGGTGGAGGCGATGGCGAAGCAAGCGGGAACGCTCAACACCAACACCCGCTACCTGCACGACAACATCGTCGCCTATGCCGAACGCCTGACGGCGACCATGCCGAAGGAGTTGACGGTCGCCGGCTTCGTCAACAGCGGGTCCGAGGCCAACAGCCTGGCGCTCCGGCTGATGCGGGCGCATACCGGGCGCGAGAACGTCATCACGCTCGACTGGTCCTATCACGGCACGACGCAGGAACTGATCGACATCAGCCCCTACAAGTTCCGCCGCAAGGGCGGCAAGGGGCAGAAGCCCCATGTCCATGTCGCGGCCGTCCCGGACAGCTATCGCGCACCCGACAACTGGCCGGTCGAGGAGCACGGCAGGCGCTTTGCCGAAAGCGTCGCGGAACGGATCGCCGAAATGCAGGCGAGAGGCGAAGGCCCCGGCGCCTTCATCGCCGAATCCATTCCGAGCGTCGCCGGCCAGGTCTTCCTGCCGGAAGGCTACCTCAAGGAGGTCTACCGGCTGGTGCGCGAGGCGGGCGGCGTTTGCATCGCCGACGAGGTGCAGGTCGGCTTCGGCCGCGTCGGCAGCCATTGGTGGGCCTTCGAGACGCAGGGCGTCGTGCCCGACATCGTCACCATGGGCAAGCCGATCGGCGACGGCCATCCCATGGCTGCCGTGGTGACGACCCGCGCGGTGACCGACAGCTTCGACAACGGCATGGAATATTTCAACACCTTCGGCGGAAACCCGGTCTCCTGCGCCGTCGGCCTCGCCGTGCTCGACGTCATCGAAGGCCAGGACCTGCGCGGCAACGCGCTGGCGATCGGCACTTATCTCATGGACGCTTTCCGCGCCATGCAGACGCGCCACGAGGTGATCGGCGACGTGCGCGGCCTCGGCCTCTTCCTCGGCATCGAACTCGTCACCGACCGCAGGACGAAGGCACCCGCCACGGATTTCGCCCGCGCCGTCTGCAATGGCGCGCGCCGCCGCGGCGTGCTGATGGGAACGGAAGGGCCGCATGACAACGTCTTGAAGATGCGCCCGCCGATGATCTTCTCGAAGCGGGACGCCGATCACCTGATCGCCGTTCTTGAAGACACCTTCGCCGACGTTGCAAGGACGCTCGGCTAGGAGAAAGGCACCCGAGGGCGCGCCTATTCGCGCGCGCCTTCGGCGAGCGCCGATAGCCCCGCCATGTCGCGGATCAGCAGCTTCTGCCGCCCGCCCTCGACGAGGCCCCGCCCCTCCCAGGCGCTGAGGATGCGCGAGACCGTATGCAGCGTCGTGCCGGTCATCTCGGCAATATCCTGCCGCGAGATCGGGAAGTCGATGCGGATACCGGCCGCCTCCTTGCGGCCCGCCTGTTGGGACAGGCGGAGCACGGCATGCGCCACCCGGCGCTCCACCTCCTGTGTCGACATTTCCCGGATGCGGGTATGGGCCTCCTCCAGCCGCTGGCCGATCGTCTGCATGGCCGTGACGGCAAGGCGGGGGTTCTGCTCGACGAAATGCGGCCAGAGATCGGTCGGCCAGGCAAGGATGACGCTTTCCGTCGCCGCGCGGGCCGTGCCCGGATAGTCCGTGCGCTGCAGCGCCTTGGCGAAGCCGAAGAGGTCTCCGGGATGCACGACGCGCACGATGATCTGCTGGCCGTCCTCCGTCACCTGCGTCACCTTCAGCCGGCCGTGCAGCAGCAGGAAGAAGCTCGCCGCCTGCTCGCCCTGCTCGAAGACGGCATCGCCCTGCGCCACGCGGCGCGCCGCCGCATGGGTCAGCAGCCTGTCGAGGTCCTCGTCGCTCATCCTGTCGAACAGGGCGAGCGAACGGACGACGGTCCGGTCGATCTTCACAGCCAATTCCCCTTCGCGTGAAAGCTACCGGCTTCTATCACGCCATCCCGTCCCCTGAAAGTTTGAACATCCTCCTCAGAGCGAAAACCCTTTTTCCCTCAAGGCGACGAGCAGCGGGGCGTACCAGCGCGTATCCTTGACGAGCCGGAAGCCGACATTGTCCGGCGGCACGCCCACGGCGCAGCCGCCGCCCTTGGGGTTGCGCACGAACGAGCTCATCGCCGCCCGGTGCTTGCCGCTGGCAATGTAGATACCGCACGACGACACGTCGTTCAGCACCTTGCCCGTCCTGTCGACATTGACGCGCCGGTGGCAGGTCGCGGTCCATTCCCAGACGTTGCCGGCGAAATCGGCAAGGCCGTACTCATTCTCGCCGAAGCGGCCGGTCGGCTGGGGAACGGGATCGCGCGAGGCCTTGCGCGCCGCCTCGCGGCGATAGTCCGCAAGCCAGCGCTCGGCCGGATTGGTGCTGTCGATATCGACGCCGAGCGCATCGTCGGGAAAGCGCGAGCCGGCCGCGAAGGCCAGGTCCTCGTCGCTCGGCAGGGTCCAGATCTCGCCGGTGCGGGCGCTCAGCCAGCCGGCATAGGCCATCGCATCGTCGTAGCTGACGCCCGTCGCCGGCACTGTCGCCGCTTCCACCGGCACATAGCCGGGCTCGGCGGGCGGGCAGGCGCCGTCGGCGACGCAGCGCCGATAATCGGCGGCGGTGACCTGGTATTTCATGATGGTGAGCGGGCGTCGCACGGTAACGGCCTTGACCGGCCCGTCGACGGCAAAGCCGTTGCGGAAGAATTCGCCGCTCTCGCGATAGTCGAAGCGGCGCGGCGCGATCTCCACCGTCATCGGCTCGTCCAGCACGGGGCCGGCGGGCGCCGCGCCGATGAGGTCGGCCTTCAGCGCGATCCCGCCGGCAAGCGCGGCGAGGAGAAGTGCGGGAAGGGCAAGCGATGTCCAGGCAATACCGGGTTTCGAAGTCAGCGCAGCCATGACGGCCTCCTTGCGCATCGCCCGGACGATCGTTCGACGTCCGGGACGGGCGCCGATTTCAGGACGGACCGCCACCGGCGGCCCGCAGGACGCGCCCGCCCTTGAAGGCGGGCGCGTCGATGGCGGGTCAGACGCCGCTCGGCGGCGTGACCGAGGTCATCAGGTCGTCGTTCCACGGGCCCGTGACCGTGAAGTGGGCGGCGGCGCCCAGCTCGAAGGCCTCGATCAGGTTGTGGTTGACATAGGCGTAGATGCCGGGCTGCTCGAAGGTGTAGAAGGCCGCACCCGCCGTTCCGCCCGGGATGAACCAGGTTTCCTGGTCGACGTCAGGCGGATTGCGG
This sequence comes from uncultured Shinella sp., assembly GCA_946481465.1. The sequence goes on from CAMLOC010000007.1 coordinate 16,754, forward strand.
AACTTGCCGGTCGCCCAGACATAGTCGCCATGCCCGCCGATGAGGTGCGGCCGGGTATCGCGGTTGGCCTGCGAATGGACGATCAACACCTTCTCGCCCACCTTGGCCTGCAGGGCGGCATCGCCGGTCAGCGCCCCGACGGCGCCGTTGAAGACGATGTGGCTCGGGGTCAGCGTGCGCATGACTTCGAGCGTATCGGCATACGATTCCCCGACGCTCGCATATTTCTTGTAGTTCCCGTCGGCATCGCGCGGCACGTAGAAATCCTGCTCGCCGACATAGTAGACCCGGTCATAGGTCAGGTCCTTGCCGTGGCCATCCGTCAGGCCCTCGCGCGGAAGCACCATAATGGCGCCGTTCATGCCCGAGGTAACGTGCCAGGGCACCATTCCGGGAGGTGCGCAATGGTAGACGAAGACGCCGGCCTTGGTGGCCTTGAAGCGCAG